>NZ_JBSGXB010000018.1:0-52207 GCF_053609185.1 Streptomyces sp. NPDC054956
GCCTTGCCGGTCGAAGCAATCGGGGGGCGCCAAAAATCATGCAGTCCCGGACGACACCCCACCCCGCCCCCGCCCCCGACCCCCCGCGCCCGCGCCCACGCCCACCGACTGGCGTCTCACCCGAGCTCCGGGGCCGCTGGCGGCCCAGCGCGGGAGCGCAGCTCGGGGCCGAAGGGCCCCGTCGGGGCGCGGGCCGTGACCTCCACGACCTCGCCCGCCACCAGGCACCCGGTGACCCGAGCGGCCTGCGCCACCGCCACCCGTACCGCCGCGGCACAGGCCGCCTCCGGTCCGTGGGCCCAGGTCGCGGCCGCGGCGAGGGCGGCCAGGTCGGCGGCCGCGGCGGCCCGGTGGCGGGCCACCACCGCCTGCCCGAGCAGGAGCACCCCGCCGAACACCGCCACCAGCACGGTCACCACCACGACACCCCACACGGAGGCGGACCCCCGGTCCCGGTCCCGCGCCCCTGTCACGGTGGCGGCCCCACGGTGTCCTCGGCCAGGGCGGCCGCCTGCGCGGTGAGCCGGACCGGCAGGGCCGCCGGGCCCGGGGCGGGGGCCGAGACGCTGACCCGCCAGAGGTCGCCCGTCCGGGACAGCTCCACCCGGGCCCCGGCCGGGGCGGCGGCCCGCGCCGCCGCCCCCGCCGCCCCCGCCGGCTCCGACCGGGCCGCGGCCCGGGCACCGGCCCGCGCCGCGTCCACGCACCGGATCTGGGCGGCGGCCGCCATCAGCGCCCACACCAGCAGCGCCGCGAACAGCACCAGCGCCGGAATCACCAAGGCCGCCTCCGCCGTCACATATCCCTCGTCAGAACGGCGCATCGAGTGCCTTCCCGATGGTCGATTGAAGTGCCGTCGAAACCACTTCGCTCGTCACCACCTTGTACAGAACCGCCGCGAACGCACACGCCGCGATCGTGCCCATGGCGTATTCCGAAGTGGACATTCCCGCGTCTCCTCCACGGCCGCTCAGCGCCGCCCGCACGCGAAGCCAGATGATCCTCATGACAACCTCCCGTTGGTTCAGCTTTTTGACGTGATCTCAGATGGTGATTTCAGATGGATGTTTGAGATGGAGATCCAGGCGGAGTTCCAGCTCCGCGTGGTGGTGCACGTATTGGTGCACGTGGTGTTTCAGGTGCCGGAGAGGAGACCGGAGGCCATTCCGATCACCACGGGCGCCACCCCGATCGCGAGGAAAGCGGGGAGGAAGCACAGCCCCACCGGTGCGGTGACCAGAACCGCCGCCCGCTGCGCACCGGCCCCCGCCCGACGCGTCCGGTCCGCCCGGAGCGCCACCGCGAGCCGGGAGACGGGTTCCGCCGCCGGCGCCCCCGTACGGGCGGAGCGCTCCAGGCATTCGGCCAGTGCGCGGGCCCCGGGTATCTCCGCCAACCTCCCCCACGCCGCGCCCGGTTCGCCGCCGAGTCGCAGTTCCGCCCCGGCCAGGGCCAGCCGTTCGCCCACGGGCCCGCCCAGCGACTCCCCCACCACTTCGGCGGCGTCCACCGGCCCTGCCCCGGCCGCGAGACAGGCGGCCAGCAGATCGGCTGCGAAGGGCAGTTGCCGTTCGATCTCCGCCGGGTCCGCCCCGGCAGCCGGCCGGGGCCTCGCCAGCCATCGGTGGACCCCAAAGGCCGCCGCACAGCCGGCCGCCGCTCCCGTGAGCCCGCCGATCAGGACCCAGGCCGCCACGAGCGCCCCGGCCGGACCGGCCCATGGGGCCACCGCGCCGCGCAGCCGGGGAGCGAACAGCGGCCGGCGCCGCGCCTGTTCCAGCGCGAGCAGGGCCGTCAGCCGCCGCCGGGCCGCCCGGTCCCGGAACCGGGCCGCCACCGCCGACGCCGTGCACAGGGCCGCGGCGAAGCACAGCGCCATCCCCAGCCTGTGGATCGCGAAGCCGTCCATCACCGCTCCCCCATCCGCACGATCCGCCGGCACCACAGCAGCCCCGAGGCCTCCAGGGCCCCGCCCGCCACCAGGCAGCCCCACCCCACCGGCGTGTGCAGGAGCACCCGCAGCGGGTCGGCCCCCAGCCCGGTGCCGATCAGCAGACCGACCACCGGCAGCAGGGCCAGCACCCCCGTCGTCGATCTCGCTCCCGCGAGCTGGGCGCGCAGCGACTCCTCCCGGTCCCGCTCGGCCCGCAACGCCCCCTCCAGCCGGTCCAGTCCGGCGGCCAGCCCCGCGCCCCCGTCCACCGAGACCCGCCAGCAGGCAGCCATCCCGGCCAGCCCCTCCGCGCCGGGCTCCCGCGCCGCCTGGCGCAGCGCCCCGGGGACGTCACCGCCGAAGGCCGCCGCCGCCAGGAGCCCGGTCTGGGCCGCTCCCGGGCCGCCCGGGCCCGACGCCGTCCGGCGCACGGCCGCGGTCAGCGCCTGGCCCGGCTGCGCGCCGGAGCGCAGCTCGCCCACCACCGCACCGCACAGGGCCACCACCTCGGCGGCCCGCGCGGCCCGGGACCGGGCCCGCTCCCTGGCCCGCAGCCACCGGCGCACCAGCGGCAGCGCCGCCGCACCGGCCAGCAGCGGGATCAGCGATCCGCCCAGCAGCGCGAGCAGCAGCCCGGCCACGGGGCAGGCCCACTCCCGGCGGCCCGCCGCCCCGGCCCGTAAGGCGAGCACCAGCCGCTCCCAGGGCGCGGGCCCGGCCGGCGCCACGGGACCCGCCCCGGCCAGCACCGCCTTGGCCCGCCGGGACACCCGGTCGCCCCCGGCCAGCGCCCAGGCGGCCGCCCCGGCGCACAGCACCCCGGCGAACACCGGCACCGGGACCACCGCCCCCGCGTTCACCGGGCACCTCCCAGCAGCGGGCGCAGCCGCTCCCAGCCCCGTTCCCGTACGAATCCCCGCGCGGCCCAGCGCAGCGCCGGCACGGTGAACACGAGCCCGGCGGGGTCCCGCTCCAGCACGTGCACCTCGGCGACCCTGCGCCGCCCGGCCCGGTCCCGTACGAGGTGGACGACGAGGGTCAGCGCGGCCGCCAACTGGCTGTGCAGGGCGGCCCGGTCGAGCCCGGCGGCGGTCCCGAGCGCCTCCAGCCGGGCCGGCACGTGGGCGGCGGCGTTCGCGTGGACCGTGCCGCAGCCTCCCTCGTGGCCGGTGTTGAGGGCTGCGAGCAGGTCGGCGACCTCGGCTCCCCGGACCTCGCCGACGACGAGCCGGTCGGGCCTCATCCGCAGCGCCTGGCGGACCAGGTCGGCGAGGGTGACCAGGCCGGCGCCCTCCTGATTGGCCGGGCGGGTCTCCAGCCGGACCACGTGCGGATGGTCGGGCCGCAGCTCGGCCGAGTCCTCGGCGAGCACGATCCGTTCGCCGGGACCGACCAGCCCCAGCAGGGCGCTGAGCAGCGTGGTCTTCCCGGTGCCCGTCCCACCGGAGACCAGGAACGACAGGCGGGCCTCGACCATGTCGCGCAGCAGCCTCTGCCCGCCCGGCGGCAGGGTTCCGGCCGCCACCAGTTCCTCCAGGGTGAACGCTCGCGGCCGGACCACCCGCAGGGACAGGCAGGCCGATCCGACGGCCACCGGGGGCAGCACGGCGTGCAGCCGGGTGCCGTCGGGCATCCGGGCGTCCACCCAGGGCCGGGCGTCGTCGAGACGGCGGCCGGCGGCGGAGGCCAGGCGCTGGGCGAGCCTGCGCACGGCCTCGGCGTCGGCGAAGGTCACCCCGGTCAGTTCCAGCCCGCCGCCGCGGTCCACCCACACCCGGTCGGGGGCCGCCACCAGGACGTCGGTGACCTCGGGGTCGGCGAGGAGCGGCTCCAGCGGGCCCGCGCCGACCAGTTCGGAGCGCAGTTCGGCGGCGGCGCCCAGCAGTTCGGCATCGCCCAGCAGCCGGCCCTGGGCCCGCAGGGCCGCGGCCACCCGCGCCGGGGTGGGCTCCGCCCCGCTCTCGGCGAGCCGCCTGCGCACCGCGTCGAGCAGTACGGCGCTCATGCCGTCACCGCCCCTCGGGCGGAGCCGAGCGCGTGCTGCCAGAAGCCGTCGCAGAAGCGGGCCAGTGCGCCCCGCCCGTGCGATCCCGGCGGCTCTCCCTCGGCCACCCGGCCGGGGAGGCCCACCTCGACGGGTACTTCGCCGGCCAGCGGCGCCCCCAGCAGTACGGCGACCGCTTCCGCGTCGAGCCCGCCGGGCACGCGGCCCCGTACGACCACGCGGACGTCGCGGGCCACCATCCGGACCCCGGCCGCCACCCGGCCGGCCGCAGCCACCGCCCTCAGCTCGCCCGGCACCACCATCAGCACCAGGTCCATCTGCGCCAGCACCTCGGCGACGGCCTCGTCGACCCGGCGCGGCAGGTCGACCACGACGACCCCGCCCCGGCGGCGGGCAGCGGCCACCACCGAGCGCATCGCGGCGGGCGGCACCACCACCCGGTCCCCTCGGTCCCAGCTGAGCACCCGCAGGGCGTGCAGTTCGGGCAGGGATTCCGCGAAGGCTCCGGCGCGGACCCTGCCGCGCGAGCCCGCGAAGTCGGGCCAGCGCAGTCCTTCGGCGGTTTCGCCCCCGAGCAGGACGTCCATGCCGCCGCCGAGCGGGTCTCCGTCGATGAGGATGGTCCGCTCCCCGGCGCGGGCGGCCCGCAGGGCCAGGGCGCAGGCGAGGGTGGAGGCCCCGGCGCCGCCACTGCCGCCGATCACGCCGACGGCGAGGGCGGGACGCCCGGCCCCTTCCACGACGTCGGCGATGCGGTCGACCAGCCGGCTCTCGGCGTCGGGGAGCGTCAGCACCTCCTCGGCACCGATCTCCAGTGCCCGCTGCCACACGTGGGGGTCGTCCTGGTCCCGGCCGACGAGGAAGACCCCGTCCCGCCGGGGTGCGCCCCGCACGCGCCGCGCGGCGTCGTCGCCGACCAGGACGAGCGGCGCGGACTCCCATCCGCCGCCGGTGGCGCTCCCGCCACCACCGTCACCACCGGCTCCGCTTTGCTCGGGCACCGCGTGGTGCACATGCGGCTCGACTCCCGCCGCGGCGCACAGCCTCAGCAGATCGTCGAGCAGCAGGGGGTCCTCGGTGATGATCAGCGGCCTTCCGCCACCGGGCACGGGCCCGCCGGCAGCGGGGAGCGCACCGCCCCCGCCCGCCACCACGAGATCCCGGACTTCACACGACTTCGATCCAGCCACGATCTCCGCCTCCTTCTCACCGCATATCCAGCGCCGCGGACTTCGCGGCCGGAATCACCGTGACGGGATCGGGAAAAAGAAGTGGATCTTGCTCGAAAACTGTGGACAACCGGTCCATTGTGAATAACCCGCTCACCCCAACAGGTGAGTTCCGGAGCGCGGCGGAACCACTACGCACAGTTACCGGTTCGAGAGGGTGAGGGTCTTCGCCACGCAGGCCCCAGGAAGAGGAAGGGGCCCGAGGAATGATCACTTGGGGTCGAAGAGGGGACGCGAACCGCGTCCGGACATGCGACGACCCCCGCCGGGGGGGAGAGCGGGGGTCGTCCCCACGGTCCGACTCGGGGGGGGAGGAGCCAGACCGGGTTAGCACGGTCGCGAACGATCCGTGACTTCCATGGTGTACCCGAGAGGCTTCTCAGGCAAACCCACGCGCCACACTTTACGCCGAATGGTGGGCGCATATGCTCGGGTCGTGGAAAACCAGCCCTTGCCGCACTCCTTGCCTCGTACCGCAGCCTTCTTCGACCTGGACAAGACGGTCATTGCGAAGTCGAGCACTCTGACGTTCAGCAAGTCCTTCTACCAGGGCGGCCTGATCAACCGGCGGGCCGTGCTGCGCACGGCCTACACCCAGTTCATCTATCTGGCCGGCGGCGCCGACCACGATCAGATGGAGCGGATGCGCGAGTACCTGTCCGCCCTGTGCAAGGGGTGGAACGTGCAGCAGGTCCGGGAGATCGTCGCCGAGACCCTGCACGATCTCATCGACCCGCTGATCTACGACGAGGCCGCCTCCCTCATCGAGGCCCACCACACCGCCGGCCGCGACGTGGTCATCGTGTCCACCTCCGGCGCCGAAGTCGTCGAGCCCATCGGGGAGATGCTGGGCGCCGACCGGGTCGTCGCCACGCGCATGGTGGTGGGCGAGGACGGCTGCTTCACGGGCGAGATCGAGTACTACGCCTACGGGCCCACGAAGGCGGAGGCCGTCCGCGAGCTCGCGGAGTCCGAGGGGTACGACCTCTCGCGCTGCTACGCGTACAGCGACTCGGCGACCGACATCCCGATGCTGGAGGCCGTCGGCCACCCGCACGCGGTCAACCCCGACCGGGCGCTGCGGCGCGAGGCGCTGGCGCGCGAGTGGCCGGTGCTGGTGTTCAACCGCCCCGTGCGCCTCAAGCAGCGGCTGCCCGGGCTCTCCATGCCGGCCAGGCCGGCGCTGGTCGCCGCGGCGGCCGTGGGCGCGGCCGCGGCCACGGCCGGGCTGGTCTGGTACGCCAGCCGGCGCCGGGCGCTCGCCGCCGCCGCTTCGGCCTGATCCGGGGGCGCTGCGACGACGGTCCGGGCGCTCCGGAGCGGCTCGGGGTGGTCCCGGTCCGCCCCGGCCCCGGACCCTCCGGCTCACGGCCCGAGGGGTGGGCCGGCCCGCCCTGACCTGCACCTTTTCCGGCCGTCCGATATGCCCGGACAAGGCGTGAAAAGCAAAGAAATATGGCCAGGGGTTTCGCTCTGCTCCGAAGCGGAGTACAAAGGAGTCAACGGCCCGCGAGACCAAAGAACATCCGAGAGGATCATCTTTAAAACGCAGTAAGGCCCACGGACCGAAGCATGAACGCCGAGCACCCACGCGACGTCGACCCGTCGATTACGGGCCAGCCGCACCAGGTGACGGGCAAAGTTCCCGACCTGATGGGCAACCATCGAGGACGCTTGGTAACTGGGCGTGAATGCCAGCGGCGACACCAGAGCAGTACGGTGTCGCCGCAACCCATTGTCCGGCCCCCCGCTCGGGCCGGCCGGCTCAGGCCGCGCCGCGCTGGAGCGCCTCGCAGACCGCCGTCGATTCGCGGACTCCGAGCTCGATCGCCCGCCCGCAGTGCGCGATCCAGGCCGACATCCCCTCCGCCGTCCCGGAGACGTAGCCCTCGAAGGCCGCCAGGTAGGCCTCCCGGCCCTGTTCCGCGTGACCGACCTCCGCCGGGCAGATCGCCTTCGGGTCCAGACCGCTGTTGATCAGCACGATCCGCTCCGCGGTACGCGCCACCAGGCCGTTGTACGAGCCGAAGGGGCGCAGGGCCAGCAGTTCGCCGTGCACCACCGCCGCCGTGATCAGCGCCGGGGCGGAGCCGCCCGCGATGATCAGGCGGGAGAGTCCGTCGAGCCGCCCCGCCACCTCCTGGGCGTCCGGGAGCGGAAGGGCGACCAGGGGCTCGTCCACCGGTTCGCCGGCCAGGCGGGGCCGGCCGACCACGTCGCCGTCGGCCGTGGAGCCCGAGGCCACCAGGTGGAGCCGCGCCAGGACCCGGAGCGGCGACTGGCGCCAGATGCTCAGCAGCTGGCCCGCCTCCGCCGTCAGGCGCAGCGCGGCGCCCACCGTGCGGGCCTCCGCGTCCGAGCCGAAGTCGGTGCGGCGGCGGACCTCTTCCAGGGCCCAGTCGGCCCCGGACAGCGCGGCGCTCCCGCGCGCACCGCGCAGCGCGGCCTCGGAGGTGATCTCCGCGGCCCGGCGGCGCATGACGCGGTGGCCGTAGACCCGGTCCACGGCCTTGCGTACGGAATCCACCGACTCGGCGACGCCCGGAAGGGCGGCCAGCGGGGCGAGCGGGTCGGCGGCGGCGGAAGCAGAAGCGCTACTCATAAGTAGGGAGCCTACGCACTGCTCCCCCATAGCACCGACCCCTCCTTGGAGTGGTCTTCTTCACTCAGGCATACAACACAAAGACACCAACCCACTACGCTTCGTGAACATGAAGATCGCTTTCGTGGGGAAGGGCGGCAGCGGCAAGACCACGCTGTCCTCCCTTTTCATCCGCCACCTCGCAGCCAATGAAGCCCCGGTCGTCGCGGTGGACGCCGACATCAACCAGCACCTGGGCGCCGCGCTCGGGCTCAGCGAGGAGGAGGCGGCCGCGCTGCCCGCGCTGGGCGCGCACCTGCCCCTCATCAAGGACTACCTGCGGGGCTCGAACCCGCGCATCGCGTCCGCCGACACGATGATCAAGACCACTCCGCCCGGCACCGGCTCCCGGCTGCTGCGGGTCGACGAGGACAACCCTGTCTACGAGGCATGCGCGCGCACGCTCGTACTCGACGGGGACCCCGTGCGGCTGATGGCCACGGGCCCGTTCACCGAGTCCGACCTGGGGGTGGCCTGCTACCACTCCAAGGTCGGCGCGGTCGAGCTCTGCCTCAACCATCTGGCCGACGGCCCGGACGAGTACGTGGTCGTCGACATGACGGCCGGCTCGGACTCCTTCGCCTCCGGCATGTTCACCCGCTTCGACGTGACCTTCCTGGTCGCCGAACCGACCCGCAAGGGCGTCTCCGTCTACCGCCAGTACAAGGAGTACGCGCGGGACTTCGGGGTCACCCTCAAGGTCGTCGGCAACAAGGTCCAGGGCCCGGAGGACATCGAGTTCCTGCAGGACGAGGTCGGCGAGGACCTGTTGGTCACCGTCGGGCACTCGGACTGGGTGCGGGCGATGGAGAAGGGCCGCCCGGCCGCCTTCGAGCTGCTGGAGGCGACGAACCGGCTGGCCCTGCAGTCGCTGCAGGACGCGGCCGACGACTCCTACGCGCAGCGCGACTGGGAGCGGTACACGGAGCAGATGGTCCACTTCCACCTGCGCAACGCGGAGAGCTGGGGCAACGCGAAGACCGGGGTCGACCTGGCGGAGCAGGTCGACCCCGGTTTCGTACTGCGGGAGCACGCGGGCGCGGACGGGACGCAGGCGGCGCGGGCCGCCGGCTCCGGGCTTCAGGAAGAGGCCGAGGCCGCCGGGCTGCTCACTCCTCGCTCTGACTCGCTTCGGCCGGCTCCGCAGCCGGCTTGACCCCGGCGGGGGCGGCCGGCTTCGCCGGCGGCCCCGCCGTCAGGAACTTGTTCCAGCCCTCCTTCGGCGCCTCGCCGACGTCGAGGGTGCGCATCCACTCGATGGTCTTCGGGTCCTGGGCGTCCAGCCAGTCCGCCAGCTCGCGGAACGGGACGCAGCGGACCTCCTTCTGCGTGCACATGGTCTTGATGGAGTCCTCGACGGCGCGCATGTAGGTGCCGCCGTTCCAGGACTCGAAGTGGTTGCCGATGATCAGCGGCGCGCGGTTGCCCTGATAGGTCCGCTCGAAGGCCTTGACCAGGCCGTCACGCATCTGCTCGCCCCAGTAGGCGTGCTGCGAGGGGTCGCCCTGCGTGGTCGTGCCGGACTGGTTGACGAGGTAGTTGTAGTCCATGCTGAGCGTTTCGAACGCGCGGCCCGGCATGGGCACCAGCTGCAGCGGGATGTCCCAGAGGCCGTCCGTCTTCTTCGGCCAGATCTGCTTGCTGATGCCGCTGGAGTCGTAGCGGAAGCCGCCCATCTCCTTCGCGGCGAGCATGAAGTTCTTCTGCCCCTCCAGGCAGGGGGTGCGGGCCCCGATCAGCTCCTTGTCGTAGTCGAACGGGAGCGCTTCCATGTCCTTGAGGGCGGGCGAGTTGGTCTTCCAGTTCTTGACGAAGGACTTCGCCTGGTTGATCTCGCTCTTCCACTCCTCGACGGACCAGGTCCCGACGCCGCCCTCGGGTCCGCAGAAGTGGCCGTTGAAGTGGGTGCCGATCTCGTTGCCCTCGAGCCAGGCGGCGCGCACCTGGGTGGCGGTGTCCTTGATGCCCTGCGGATCGCCGAAGCCGATGTCCGAGCGGCCCGACGAATGCTGGGGCGCGGTGTAGAGGGAACGCTTCTCCTCCGGGAGCATGTACACGCCGCTGAGGAAGTACGTCATACGGGCGTTGTACTTCTTTCCCACCTCGCGGAAATGCGAGAAGAGCTTCTGGCTGTCCTCGCCGGCCCCGTCCCAGGAAAAGACGACGAACTGCGGCGGCTTCTCGCCGGGCTTCAGCTTCTGCGCCTTCTGGACGTTCGGCTGCAGGCCCGTGTACGCGGTCGAGCCGTCGCCGATGAGCCGCTTGACGCTGCCCGGGGCCGGCGCCTCGGGGGCGGCGGCGCCCTTCTTGGCCGCCTGACCGCCCGGGGCCGGGCGGGGGGCGGGCTCCGAGGTGCTGCACCCGGCAACTCCCAGGACCAGCGCCGTGGCGACCAGACCGCCGGCGATCTTCTTCTTCGCGGCCTTCTTCGTGGTGGCAGTCATCCGCCCACCTCTTCCCTCGCAGTGCCATCGCAGGACTTCCGCGCCGCAACGTCCCATGCGGTCCGTTTTAAGGAAGGTGTGACAAGCCGGACTAAATGCCTAATCACTCTTGAGCGCTAATTCCTAGGCCATTTGCCCGCATTACCCACCACAGGTCTTTACTCTCCATTACCGTTCATTTACCGAGTGTTGATAATCCCGCCGCTTCACCCCTCCCCCGAGAGGAGACGGGACTGATGACAGCCACCCCCACCATCACCACCCCCCACCCCACCGCCCCTCCCCCCATCGCCAAGGACCTCCCCGCCGACCTCTCCGCCTCCCTCGCCGTCTTCCTGATCGCCCTGCCGCTCTCGCTCGGGATCGCCCTGGCCACCGGGGCCCCGCTCCAGGCGGGTCTGGTCGCCGCGGCGGTCGGCGGGATCGTGGCCGGCCGGCTCGGCGGAGCGCCGCTCCAGGTGAGCGGCCCCGCGGCAGGACTGACCGTCGTCACCGCGGAGTTGATCCAGCACTACGGATGGCGCACCACGTGCGCCATCACCGTGCTCGCCGGCTGCTGCCAGCTCGGCCTCGCCGCGCTGCGGACCGCCCGGTCCGCGCTGATGGTGAGCCCGGCCATCGTCCACGGCATGCTCGCCGGCGTCGGCGTCACGATCGCGCTGGCCCAGTTGCACATCGTGCTCGGCGGCACCCCGCAGAGCTCCGCCATGGCCAACATCCAGGCCCTGCCGACCCAGTTGGCCGATCTGCATCCCGGTGCGCTCGGCATCAGCGCGCTCACGCTGGTCACCCTGATCGGCTGGCCCCGGGTGCCCGGCCGGGTGGGGCGCGCCCTGCGCACGGTGCCGGCCGCGCTCGCCGCCGTCGCCGTCGCCACCGCCTTCGCGGCCCTCGCCGGGCTCACGCTGCCCCGCGTGGACCTGCCGTCCTGGCGCAGCCACGCGCTGCCCGAACTGCCCGAGGGGCCGGTCCTCGGCATCATCGCGGCCGTGCTGACCATCACCCTGGTCGGCAGCGTGGAATCACTGCTCTCGGCCGTCGCCACGGACAAGCTGATCGCCACCGAGCGGAGCACGGGCAACCGCCCCGCCCGGGCCGACCTCAACCGCGAACTGCGCGGCCAGGGCGTTGCGAACATCGTCTCCGGGGCGCTGGGCGGACTGCCCGTCGCGGGCGGCGCCGTCCGCAGCGTGGCCAACGTCAAGTCCGGTGCCGTCAGCCGGCGGTCGGTCATGCTGCACGGGCTCTGGGTCCTGCTCGCGGCCGGGCTGCTCGTCCCGGTTCTCGACCTGATCCCGCTCGCCGCACTGGCCGCCCTGGTCATGGCGCTGGGCGTCCAGATGGTCAGTGCCACGCACCTGCGGACCGTCACCCGGCACCGCGAGATCCTCGTGTACGTCACGACGATCGTCGCGGTGGTGCTCGGCGGGGTCCTGGAGGGCGTCGCCATCGGCATCGCGGTGGGGGTCGCCCTGGCCCTGCACCGCCTCGCGCGGACCCGGATCACCGTCGAACAGCTCGACAGCGGGGTCCACCGGGTCTGGGCACGAGGGCAGTTGACCTTCCTCGCGGTGCCCCGGCTGAGCCGGGTGCTCAACCAGATCCCGCACGACGGGCACGCGGTCATCGAGCTCGACGGCTCGTTCATCGACCACGCCGCGTACGAGACCCTCCAGGACTGGCAGGACTCCCATCTGGCCCACGGGGGCTCGCTGGAGGTCACCGGCCGGGCGGGGGCCAGGATCGCCGAGGCCGAGCAGGCCCAGTGGACCGACCGGTCCGAGCGCGCGGAGCGGGCCCATCGCGGTGCGCAGCGCGGGGGACACCAGTGCTGCCGGCCCTGGACTCCCTGGCAGAACCACTGCGACCACCGCGGCACGGTTGCCCGTACCGCCGGAACCGCAGGGACCGCGGGAAGCACCACCGCCACGAACACGGCCGCGCCGCCCGTCCCCGCCGCCCAGGGCGGCCCCCGGGGACGCGGGGCCGGTCAACTGGCCAACGGGATCAGCGCCTTCCAGCGGGACACCGCTCCGCACGTGCGGGACGAGCTGGCCCGGCTGGCCCGCGAGGGGCAGCGACCCTCGCAGCTCTTCCTCACCTGCGCCGACTCCCGACTGGTGACCAGCATGATCACGGCGAGCGGTCCCGGGGACCTGTTCACCGTGCGCAACGTCGGCAATCTCGTCCCGCTGCCGGGCGCGGAGTCCACGGACGACTCGGTCGCGGCGGCCATCGAGTACGCGGTGGACGTCCTCCAGGTCGACAGCATCACGGTGTGCGGGCATTCGGGCTGCGGGGCCATGCAGGCGCTGCTCAACTCCTCGCCCGGAGCCCCGATGACACCGCTGCGGCGGTGGCTGCGGCACGGACTGCCGAGCCTGGAGCGGATGGCCAGCCGCCACCACGCCTGGGCGCGGATCTCGGGCCGGCTGCCGGCGGACGCCGTGGAGCAGTTGTGCCTGACCAACGTGGTGCAGCAGCTGGAGCACCTGCGGGCCCACGAATCGGTGGCCCGGCGGCTCGCCGAGGGCACGCTGGAGCTGCACGGGATGTACTTCCACGTCGGAGAAGCGCAGGCATACCTGCTGTCGGAGGGGGAGGACTTCTTCGACTGCCGGGTCTTCGACACCGTCGGCGCGGGGTCGGTGAGCGGCTGAAGGCCGGCCGGCGAGTCGTCCCGCCGGGCTCCGCCGTCGACCGCCGGCCACCGGGAGCCGGCCGCGGGGAGCCCGAAGGGCGGCCGGAAACGGTCGTGGCCCGGGCCGCCGGGGGACTTTGAACCGATACCCTCCCGTATCCGTGCCACTGAGTGGCCCCTTTCCGCACCCTGCAGCGGGAAGGGGCCACTCGTGCGTGGGCCCAGCCGAATAATAGGTCTACACCAATTTCCGGCAACCCCTTGTCACCTGGGCCATTGACTGATGAGCTATGCCCGGGGACACAACGGACACCCTGGGAAAGGGAGATGTCGTGAGCAATGAAAGCCTGGCCAATCTGCTCAAGGAGGAGCGGCGGTTCGCACCGCCCGCCGATCTGGCCGCCGCTGCCAATGTGACTCAGGCTGCGTACACACAGGCCGACGCGGACCGGCTGGGCTTCTGGGCCGAGCAGGCGCGGCGGCTGAGCTGGGACACCGAGCCGACCGAGACGCTCGACTGGACCAACCCGCCCTTCGCGAAATGGTTCGCGGACGGCAAGCTGAACGTCGCGTACAACTGCGTGGACCGCCACGTCGAGGCCGGCAACGGCGACCGCGTGGCCATCCACTTCGAGGGCGAGCCCGGCGACAGCCGCTCGATCACCTACGCCGAGCTCAAGGACGAGGTCTCCAAGGCCGCCAACGCCCTGACCGAGCTGGGCGTGCAGGCGGGCGACCGGGTCGCCGTCTACCTGCCGATGATCCCCGAGGCGGTCGTCGCGATGCTCGCGTGCGCCCGCGTCGGCGCCGCGCACTCCGTCGTCTTCGGCGGTTTCTCCGCCGACGCCGTGGCCTCCCGCATCCAGGACGCCGACGCCAAGCTGGTCATCACCTCCGACGGCGGCTACCGCCGCGGCAAGCCTTCGGCCCTGAAGCCCGCGATCGACGAGGCCGTCGCCAAGTGCCCGCAGGTCGAGCACGTCCTCGTGGTGCGCCGCACCGGCCAGGACACCGCATTCACCGAGGGCCGCGACGTCTGGTGGCACGAGATCGTCGAGCGGCAGAGCACCGAGCACGCGCCGCAGCCCTTCGACGCCGAGCACCCGCTCTTCATCCTGTACACCTCGGGGACCACGGGTAAGCCCAAGGGCATCCTGCACACCTCCGGCGGCTACCTCACGCAGGCCTCGTACACCCACCACGCGGTGTTCGACCTGAAGCCGGAGAGCGACGTCTACTGGTGCACCGCCGACATCGGCTGGGTGACCGGGCACTCCTACATCGTCTACGGGCCGCTCTCCAACGGCGCCACCCAGGTGATGTACGAGGGCACGCCGGACACCCCGCACCAGGGCCGGTTCTGGGAGGTCGTGCAGAAGTACGGCGTCACCATCCTCTACACCGCGCCCACGGCGATCCGTACGTTCATGAAGTGGGGCGACGACATCCCCGCGAAGTTCGACCTGTCGAGCCTGCGCGTACTGGGCTCGGTCGGCGAGCCGATCAACCCCGAGGCCTGGATCTGGTACCGCAAGCACATCGGCGGCGACCGCTGTCCGATCGTGGACACGTGGTGGCAGACCGAGACCGGCGCGATGATGATCTCTCCGCTGCCGGGCGTCACCGAGACCAAGCCCGGCTCCGCGCAGCGCGCGCTGCCCGGCATCGGCGCCACCGTCGTGGACGACGAGGCGAACGAGGTCCCGAACGGCGGTGGCGGCTACCTGGTCCTCACCGAGCCGTGGCCGTCGATGCTGCGCACCATCTGGGGCGACGACCAGCGGTTCATCGACACCTACTGGTCGCGCTTCGAGGGCAAGTACTTCGCGGGCGACGGCGCCAAGAAGGACGAGGACGGCGACATCTGGCTGCTCGGCCGGGTGGACGACGTGATGCTGGTGTCCGGCCACAACATCTCCACCACCGAGGTCGAGTCGGCGCTCGTCTCGCACCCCTCGGTCGCCGAGGCGGCGGTCGTGGGCGCGAACGACGAGACCACCGGACAGGCCATCGTGGCCTTCGTGATCCTGCGCGGCAGCGCCTCGGAGACGGAGACCCTGGTCGCGGAGCTGCGCAACCACGTGGGTGCCACGCTCGGCCCGATCGCCAAGCCGAAGCGGATCCTGCCGGTGCAGGAGCTGCCGAAGACCCGCTCGGGCAAGATCATGCGCCGCCTGCTGCGCGACGTGGCCGAGAACCGCGCGGTCGGTGACGTCACCACGCTCGCGGACTCCTCGGTCATGGACCTGATCCAGAGCAAGCTGCCGGCCGCCGGCAGCGAGGACTGAGGTCCCGGCGCCACCCGTACGACACGGTGAAAGGGGCATCCGGCGCGGCGCGCCGGATGCCCCTTTCGCGCATAAAGTGATGATCACCGGATACGCCCTTGCGTACACCCTGTAAAGTATTAGAAGCGTAAAGAATTACTCCACAGGGTGCGCCGGGAAGTCTGGTCGGCAACGTGCTTCGTCATGCCGTCCAACCCACCCCGGAGGTGCCACCCGTGGCCGCGCCCACCCCCACCGACAACCACAGCCGCAAGCTCCTCGGCCGCCTCTCGCTGCCCGAGCGCCGCTTCGTGGCCGACGCCCTGCGCGCCGAAACGGTGGGCGGGGTACTGCTCCTCGTGGCCGCGATCGCGGCCCTCGTCTGGGCCAACGTCCCGGCCATCTCGGACAGCTACGACAGCGTCCGCTCCTTCCACATCGGCCCCGCCTCCCTCGGCCTGGACCTCTCGCTCCAGCACTGGGCCGCCGACGGCCTGCTCGCCGTGTTCTTCTTCGTCGCCGGCATCGAGCTCAAGCGCGAGCTCGTCGCGGGCGATCTGCGCGACGCGAAGGCGGCCGCGCTCCCGGTGATCGCCGCCGTCTGCGGCATGGCCGTGCCCGCGCTGGTCTACGTACTGGTCAACGTGCTCGGCGACGGATCGACGGACGGCTGGGCGGTCCCGACCGCCACCGACATCGCCTTCGCGCTCGCCGTCCTCGCCGTCATCGGAACCTCGCTGCCCTCCGCGCTGCGCGCCTTCCTGCTGACGCTCGCCGTCGTGGACGACCTGTTCGCCATCATGATCATCGCGGTGTTCTTCACCAGCGAGATCAACTTCCTGGCCCTCGGCGGCGCGGTCGCCGGCCTGATCCTCTTCTGGTTCCTGCTGCGCGTGGGCGTCCGGGGCTGGTACGTCTACATCCCGCTCGCCCTGGCCATCTGGGGCCTGATGTACAACAGCGGGGTCCACGCCACCATCGCGGGCGTCGCCATGGGTCTGATGCTGCGCTGCCACCGCAAGGAGGGCGAGCACCACTCCCCCGGCGAGCACATCGAGCACCTGGTCCGGCCCGTCTCGGCGGGGCTGGCCGTCCCGCTCTTCGCCCTCTTCTCCGCCGGCGTCTCCCTCTCCGACGAGTCCATCGGCCAGGTCTTCACCCGGCCCGAGACCCTCGGCGTGGTCCTCGGCCTGGTGGTCGGCAAGACGATCGGCATCTTCGGCGGCACCTGGCTGGCCGCCCGCTTCACCAAGGCCGAGCTCAACGAGGACCTCGCCTGGCCGGACGTCCTCGCCGTGGCCTCGCTCGCGGGCATCGGCTTCACCGTCTCGCTCCTCATCGGCGAGCTCGCCTTCACCGACGACCCCCTCCTCACCGACGAGGTCAAGGCCGCCGTCCTGATCGGCTCGCTCATCGCCGCGATCGTCGCCTGCGTGATGCTCAAGATGCGCGACCGCAAGTACAAGGCGCTGACCGAGGCCGAGGAGCTCGACGCGGACCTCGACGGCATCCCCGACATCTACGAGCAGGACAAGCCGGAGTACCACCTGCGGATGGCCAAGATCTACGAGGCCAAGGCCGCGGAGCACCTGCGCAGGGCCGAGGCGGCCGCGTCCGGAGCCGGCGAAGGGCCGGGCGGGTCCAGCGCCGACGGCGGCCGTCCGGCATGATCTGACTGACGAGGACAGCCGTCGCCGACGGACGACAGAGGGAGAGAGCGATGAGCGCAGTGGACCAAGGGGCCCCAGGAGCCGAGCGCACACTCGGTCAGCTGGTCGCCTCGGCCACCGCCGAGATGTCCGCCCTGGTGCACGACGAGATCGCCCTCGCCAAGGTGGAGATCAAGCAGGACGTCAAGCGCGCGGGGATCGGCAGCGGGGCGGCCATCGCCGCGGGCGTGCTCATCCTGTTCTCCCTGCCGGTGCTGAGCATCGCGGCGGCGTACGGGATCCACAACCTCGGGCTCGGCCTGGCCTGGTCGTTCCTGATCGTCGGCGGCGCGTTCTGGCTGCTCGCGGGCCTGGTCGGACTGCTGGCCATGGCGAAGTTCAAGAAGATCAAGCCGCCGGTCAAGACCATCGCCTCGGTCAAGGAGACCGCGGCCCTCGTCGGCACCGTCAAGCCGCACGCGCGGTCGGTCAGTGACAAGGCTGTGGGTGTGGCACGCTCGTCTTCATGACAGCGCCCTCGTCGGAATCCGGCACTCCCCCCACCGCCGCCACCGCGGTACGGATCGACATCCCCGGCGGGCGAACGGTGACCCACCGGGACGTCGCGGCCAACGGGGCGCGGTTCCACGTCGCCGAGCTGGGTGACGGGCCGCTGGTGCTGCTCCTGCACGGTTTCCCGCAGTTCTGGTGGACGTGGCGGCACCAGCTGACCGCGCTCGCCGACGCCGGCTACCGGGCCGTCGCGATGGACCTGCGCGGGGTGGGCGGCAGCGACCGCACCCCGCGCGGCTACGACCCCGCCAACCTGGCGCTCGACATCACGGGGGTCGTACGGTCCCTCGGCGAGCCCGACGCCGCCCTCGTGGGGCACGACCTGGGCGGCTACCTCGCCTGGACGGCGGCCGTGATGCGGCCCAAGCTGGTGCGCCGGCTGGTGGTGTCCTCGATGCCGCACCCGCGCCGCTGGCGCTCGGCGATGCTGTCCGACTTCGGGCAGACGCGGGCCAGTTCGCACATCTGGGGATTCCAGCGGCCGTTCGTGCCGGAGCGTCAGCTCGTCGCCGACGACGGGGCGCTCGTCGGGGAGCTGATCCGGGACTGGTCGGGTCCCCGGCTACCCGAGGAGGACGACATCGCGGTGTACCAGCGGGCGATGTGCATCCCGTCCACGGCGCACTGCTCGGTGGAGCCGTACCGCTGGATGATGCGGTCCATGGCGCGGCCGGACGGGCTGCAGTTCAACCGGCGCATGAAGCGGCCGGTGCGGGTGCCGACGCTGCACCTGCACGGCTCGCTCGACCCGGTGATGCGGACGCGGAGTGCGGCCGGGTCGGGACAGTACGTCGAAGCCCCGTACCGCTGGCGGCTGTTCGACGGGCTCGGGCACTTCCCGCACGAGGAGGACCCGACGGCCTTCTCGACCGAGCTGATCAACTGGCTGAAGGATCCCGAGCCGGACCGCTGAGCCGGACTGCCGAGGCGGGCCGCCGAGGCGGGACTTCGGTCCGGGCGTGACGCGTGGGGTGACTTGTATGACAAGCATTCAATTGCCTGGCGCATAGGCCAATTGGCCGCCCCCAACGCGATTACCGACCTTGGGGCCCGGGCACAGCTCGGAGTATGGGCTGGACGCACGACTACGGTGACACCGCACACGAACGCCGCTCGACGGTCACGCCGGGCACGCACAGGGGGCACGGCCACGACGGCCAGGACCTCCGACTCGGAATTCCGCGCATCCTGCGCCGCCGGGCCCGCTGGGTCTCGGCCCGGCTGCGGCACCAGCGCACGTAGGCCCGGCGCCCGAGGGGCGCGGTCAGAGGGCTCGGTCAGAGGGCTCGGTCGGCGGGACTCGGTCAGCGGAGCCCGGTCAGAGGGCGCAACCCTGGCTCTCCACCCGCCGGTCGGCCGTCCTGCCGATCCTGATGTCGTCGCGGATCTCGTCCGCCGTCAGGGCGTAGCCGGTGTTGGGGTCGTCCAGGGACTTCGCGAACACGACCCCGTACACCTTGCCGTCGGGCGTCAGCAGCGGTCCGCCGGAGTTGCCCTGGCGGACCGTCGCGAACAGCGAGTAGACGTCCCGCCGCACGGTTCCCCGGTGGTAGATGTCGGGGCCGTTGGCGTTGATCCGGCCGCGGACGCGCGCCGAGCGGATGTCGTACGCGCCGTTCTCGGGGAAGCCCGCCACGATCGCGTCGCTGCCGCTCACCGCGTCCTTGTCGGTGAACTCCAGGGCGGGCGCCTTCAGCTTGGGCACGTCCAGGACGGCGATGTCGCGCTCCCAGTCGTAGAGCACGACCTTGCCGTCGTAGAGCTTGCCCTCGCCGCCGACCTGCACGGTGGGCTCGCCGACGCCGCCGACCACGTGCGCGTTGGTCATCACCTTGCCCGGCGCGAAGACGAAGCCGGTGCCCTCCAGCACCTTGCTGCACGCGGGCGCGGTGCCGACCACCTTCACGATCGACTGCTTGGCCTGCTCGGCCACGGGACTGCGCGCGAGCTCCGGATCGGGCGCCCTGACCTCGGTGATCGGCTCGTTGGAGAACGGGCTGAAGACCTGCGGGAAGCCGTTGCGGGCCAGCGTGGAGCTGAAGTCCGAGAACCAGTTGTTCGCCTGGGCCGGGAGCACCCGCGAGACGCCGAGGAGGACCTTGGAGTTGCGGACTTCCTTGCCCAGCGTGGGAAGTGACGTACCGGCGAGCGCGGAACCGATCAGCCAGGCCACCAGCAGCATCGCGACCACGTTCACCAGGGCGCCGCCCGTCGCATCGAGCGCGCGGGCCGGGGACCAGGTGATGTGGCGGCGGAGCTTGTTGCCCAGATGGGTGGTCAGGGCCTGGCCGATCGAGGCGCAGACGATGATCACGACGACGGCGATGACGACGACCGTGGTGGACACCTGGGTGCCGTTGTCGGTGACCCGGTCCCAGATCAGGGGCAGCAGGGACACGGCGACGAGACCACCGCCGAGGAAGCCGATCACCGACAGGATGCCGACGACGAACCCCTGGCGGTAGCCGACGATCGCGAACCATACGGCGGCGAGCAGCAACAGGATGTCCAGCACGTTCACATGGGCCACCGTCTCATGCGCGCCAGTCGAGCGGGACTTCCCGGGACCGGTCCCAGGGGCGCTCCCAGCCCGCGAAGTGCAGGATCCGGTCGATCACTCCGGCGGTAAAGCCCCAGACCAGGGCCGATTCGACGGTGAAGGCCGGGCCGTGGAAGCCGCTCGGGTGGACCACGGTGACCCGGTGCTCCGGGTCCGTGAGATCGGCCACGGGCACCGTGAAGACGCGGGCGGTCTCGGCCGGGTCGACGGCGCCGACCGGGCTGGGGGTGCGCCACCAGCCCAGAACCGGGGTCACGACGAACCCGCTGACCGGGATGTAGAGGCGGGGCAGCACGCCGAACAGCTGGACGCCGGCCGGGTCCAGGCCGGTCTCCTCCTCGGCCTCGCGCAGCGCCGCGCGCAGCGGGCCGGTGGTGTACGGGTCGCCGTCCTCCGGGTCGAGGGCGCCGCCGGGGAAGGAGGGCTGGCCGGGGTGCGAGCGCAGGGTGCCGGCGCGCTCCATGAGCAGCAGCTCGGGACCGCGGGGGCCCTCGCCGAAGAGGATCAGTACGGCGGACTGGCGGCCGCCGCCGTCCTCGGGCGGCAGGAACCGGCTGAGCTGGGTGGGGCGGACCGTCCGGGCCGCCTCGACGACGGGGTCGAGCCAGGTGGGCAGGCCGTGGGCGCGCAGCGCGATGTCGGCGCGGCCCTGGCCGTCATGGCCGTACGGGGCCCCGTGCGCGGTGGCTGCGCCGGGCCCGGCGACGGTGTCCGCCCGGCGGTTCTGCGTGGCCTCTGTCATAGGCACCCCTGTCCGTGGTCCCCCACACATCGCCAAACGCGGTGCGGGTAGCGATTCGTTCCTTGCGGGTGCGGCGCCGTTGCCGGGGGCCGGCCCCGGGCCCCCGCCCCTCACACGCCGGCGGGGCTGGGTTGCCCCGGCAGGGCCTCGACGCGGCTCAGGCTCCGGCGGGGCCGGATCTACCGCGCCGGGGCCGGGAGGCCCGGGTAGTCCGGGGGTGGGGTCAGGCGCTGGCCGGGCTGGCCGCCCTTCTCGTACTTCAGCAGCTTCGCCGCCTTCACCGGGTCGGTTTCGCCCTCCCCGTAGGCCGGGCAGAGCGGGGCGATCGGGCAGGCTCCGCAGGCGGGCTTGCGCGAATGGCAGATCCGGCGGCCGTGGAAGACGACGCGGTGGGAGAGCATCGTCCACTCGCTCTTGGGGAAGATCGCGCAGATCTCCGCCTCGACCTTCTCCGGGTCCTCCTGCTCGGTCCACTTCCAGCGCCGCACCAGCCGGCCGAAGTGGGTGTCCACCGTGATCCCGGGGACTCCGAACGCGTTGCCGAGGACGACGTTCGCCGTCTTGCGGCCGACCCCGGGGAGCGTCACCAGGTCCTCGATCCGGCCGGGGACCTCGCCGCCGAAGTTGTCGCGCAGGGCCTGCGACAGGCCGAGGAGGGACTTTGACTTCGCCCGGAAGAACCCGGTCGGCCGGATGAGCTCCTCCAGATCCTCGGGGGCGGCCGCGGCCATGTCCTCGGGGGTCGGATAGGCGGCGAAGAGGGCCGGGGTCGTCTGGTTCACGCGCAGGTCGGTGGTCTGCGCGGACAGGACGGTGGCGACCAGCAGCTCGAAGGGATTGCGGAAGTCCAGCTCCGGATGGGCGTACGGGTAGACCTCCGCGAGCTCGCGGTTGATCCTGCGCGCCCGCCGCACCATCGCCAGGTGGCTCTCCGGCTTCGCCGCGGCCTTCTTGACCTTGCTCTCTGCCATCCCCGAAGGCTACGCCGCGGAGCCCTTCGCCCGTGGCCGGACGTGATCTCCGCCCCGCCGGGGTTTCTTGGCCGAAGCTTTGCCCTGAAGTGGGGGTGAAGGCTCCGGAGGGACCCACGTCGAGGCATGTTCGCCCACGGCTGAATTTTGGGTAGCGGTCACTCCCCCGGAGCCCTTGGCCTGTGCTCTCACCGGCCTGTTGGACCCCCGGCCGGTCCGGGGCCGAGCACCGACACCCGCCCAGGACCTCAGGTAACACCACCCCGATCGGCCTCTCGCCGCACAGCACACCCGTACGTCCGGCATCCTTGTGATGAACGTGATTGATCGCACTGTTTGAGCCGTCCGGCAAAATGGGGGAGCGATCCCTTGGCCGGTCGACATAGGAGAGAGACTCGTGGACGACGTACTGCGGCGTGCCCCGCTCTTCGCGGCGCTCGATGACGAGCAGGCCGCGGAGCTCCGCGCCTCCATGGGCGAGGTGACCCTCGCACGCGGTGACGCCCTGTTCCACGAGGGCGATCCCGGTGACCGGCTCTACGTCGTCACCGAGGGCAAGGTGAAGCTGCACCGCACCTCCCCCGACGGCCGCGAGAACATGCTGGCCGTCCTCGGCCCCGGCGAGCTGATCGGCGAGCTGTCGCTGTTCGACCCGGGCCCGCGCACCGCCACCGCGACCGCGCTGACCGAGGTCAAGCTGCTCGGCCTGGGACACGGCGACCTCCAGCCGTGGCTCAACGCACGGCCCGAGGTGGCCACCGCGCTGCTGCGCGCCGTCGCCCGCCGCCTGCGCAAGACCAACGACCAAATGTCCGACCTGGTCTTCTCGGACGTTCCGGGCCGTGTGGCCCGCGCCCTCCTCGACCTGTCGCGCCGCTTCGGCGTGCAGTCGGAAGAGGGCATCCACGTCGTGCACGACCTCACGCAGGAGGAGCTCGCGCAGCTCGTCGGCGCCTCGCGCGAGACCGTGAACAAGGCCCTCGCCGACTTCGCGGGCCGCGGGTGGCTCCGTCTGGAGGCGCGCGCGGTGATCCTGCTGGACGTGGAGCGGCTGGCGAAGCGCTCCCGCTGACGCCGGTCTCAGCGGTTTGAGGGGTCCTGCTCGGTCGGGCGGGGCCCCTTCGCGTTTCCGGGCGGCGCCGTTGCGGGGGCTCCGCCCCCCGAGGCCCCCGCGCCTCAATCGCCGGCCGGGCTGAATTTCCGCCGGCCGCGGGCGTTTATTCGAAGCTCCGGTCCGCAAGGACGGGCACAGTGGGGCCCATGGAGCACAGAGGGCTGGACACGTACGGGTACTTCGAGCGCGAGGGATCGCTCGGGACGGTGCAGGCGGAGTTCAAGGGCGTCGTCGCCGCCGCGCGCGAGAGGATCGCGGAGGCGTACGGGAGGCGGCTGCACAGCGCCTACCTCTACGGATCCCTCCCGCGCGGCACCGCCCGGCCCGGGCGGTCCGACCTGGACCTGCTGATCGCCCTCCAGCACGAGCCCGCGGACGAGGACCGGGACACCTCCGAGGTCCTCGCCCGGGGCCTCGACGAGGACTTCCCGGTGATCGACGGGGTCGGCGTCCTGCTGTACGGCAAGGACCGGCTGCTGAGCGAGCAGGAACGATTCGACCTGGGCTGGTTCCTCGCCTGCCTGTGCACCCCGCTGCTCGGCGCCGATCTGGCCGAGCACCTGCCCCGCTACCGTCCCGACAGCCTGCTCGCCCGCGAGACCAACGGCGACCTCGCCGCCCTGCTGCCCTGGATGCGCGACAAGGCCCGGGACGCCGCCACGCCGGAGGAGTACCGCAAGCTCTGCAGGAGCTTCTCGCGGCACCTGGTGCGGACCGGGTTCACCCTGGTCATGCCCCGGTGGGGCGGCTGGACCAGCGACCTCGTGGAGTCCGCGGAGGTCTTCGGGCGGTACTACCCGGACCGCGCCGACCAGATGCGGGCCGCGGCCGCCGCCGCGCTGGACCCGGTGGCGGACCCGGCCGTCCTGCGCGCGTACGTGGAGGACCTCGGGCCGTGGCTCGCGGACGAGTACACGGCCCGGCACGGCATCAAGGGGCCCCGGGGCGCGGTCTAGGCCGGGCTCACTCCGGGCTGCCGGGGATCAGCCCGTGGTCCTGGAGGTACTCGAGCTGCGCCCGTACGGACCATTCCGCCGCCGGCCACAGCGAGCGGTCCACGTCCGCGTAGACGTGGGCGACGACCGCCTCGGGGGTGGTGAGCCCGTTCTCCACCGCTGTCTCGATCTGCGCGAGGCGGTGGGCGCGGTGGGCGAGGTAGTACTCGACCGCGCCCTGGGCGTCGTCCAGGACCGGCCCGTGGCCCGGGAGCACCGTGTGGACCCCGTCGTCGACCGTCAGGGAGCGCAGCCGCCGCAGGGAGTCCAGGTAGTCGCCCAGCCGCCCGTCGGGGTGCGCCACGACCGTGGTGCCGCGCCCCAGGATCGTGTCCCCGGTCAGGACCGCCCGGTCGGCGGGCAGGTGGAAGCAGAGCGAGTCGGCGGTGTGGCCCGGGGTCGGGACCACGCGCAGCTCCAGTCCGCCGGTGCGGATGACGTCCCCGGCGGCCAGGCCCTCGTCACCGAGGCGCACGGCGGGGTCGAGCGCGCGGACCTTCGTACGGGTCAGCTCGGCGAAGCGCGCGGCGCCCTCCGCGTGGTCGGGGTGGCCGTGGGTGAGGAGGGTGAGCGCGACCCGCTTGCCGGCTTCCTCGGCGGCCTTGACGACCGCCCGCAGGTGTACGTCGTCCAGCGGGCCGGGGTCGATGACGACGGCCAGGTCGGAGCCGGGCTCGGAGACGAGCCAGGTGTTGGTGCCGTCGAGGGTCATCGCGGAGGCGTTCGGGGCCAGGATGTTCACCGCGCGGGCGGTGGCGGGCCCGGAGACGACCACGCCGCGGGGCTGGCCGGGCAGGGCGGCTGCGTCGGTCATGCGGTGGCTCCTCCGGGGCTCGCGAGGCGGACGCGCTTGGTGAACTCGTCGTGGCCGGGCCAGCTCAGCACCAGCTCTCCGTCCTCGATGGAGGCCCGGGCCAGTACCGGTGCCAGGTCTTGCCCCGAGGCCGCGGCGAGGGCCTCGGCGGCGCTCGCGTACGGCTCCAGGGAGCGCAGGGTGGTGATCGTGGGCGGCATCATCAGCAGCTCGCCCTTGTCGTAGCCGGCGGCGGCGTCGGCGGGCCGGATCCAGACCGTGCGGTCGGCCTCGGTGGAGGCGTTGCGGGTGCGCTGGCCGGCCGGGAGGGCCGCCACGAAGAACCAGGTGTCGTAGCGGCGCGGCTCGAACTCCGGGGTGATCCAGCGGGCCCACGCGCCGAGCAGGTCGGAGCGCAGGACGAGGCCCCGGCGGTCGAGGAACTCGGCGAAGGACAGCTCGCGGGCGACGAGGGCCGCGCGGGCGGCCTCCCAGTCGTCGCCGGTGGTGTCGTCGACGACGGTGTCCGCGGACTCGCCGGCGAGCAGGACCCCGGCCTCCTCGAAGGTCTCGCGCACGGCTCCGCAGACGATCGCCTGGGCGGTCGCGGGGTCGGTGCCCATCCGGTCGGCCCAGTCCTGGCGGCTCGGACCGGCCCAGGCGATGAGGTGGTCCTCGTCGCGCGGGTCGACGCCGCCGCCCGGGTAGGCGTACGCGCCGCCCGCGAAGGCCATGGAGGCGCGGCGGCGGAGCATGTGGACGGTGGGGCCGGTGCCGCCGTCTCCGTCCCGCAGCAGCATGACCGTGGCGGCACGCTTGGGCGGGACCGGGACGAGGGCGCCCTCGTTGAGCGCGCGGATGCGGTCGGGCCACTCCGGCGGGTACCACTGGCCTCCGGCGGGGGGCTCGGGCTGCGGCTCGGGCTGCTGACCATGCTGACCATTCGGCATGGCGGGATGCTACGGCCATCCGGCCCGATGTTCGAGGGTCACCCGCCTCTGGGCGCATCAAACGCCGGAGGGGCTGGATATTCCAGCCCCTCCGGCGTTTGAGCAGGGGATCAGGCTCCCGGTACCAGCTCTACCTGGATCTCGATCTCGACCGGGGCGTCCAGCGGGAGGACCGCCACGCCGACCGCGCTGCGCGCGTGGACGCCGCGCTCGCCGAGGACCGCGCCCAGGAGCTCGCTGGCGCCGTTCAACACGCCCGGCTGGCCGGTGAAGTCGGGGGCCGAGGCGATGAAGCCCACGACCTTCACGACGCGCGCGATCTTGTCGAGGTCGCCGGCGACGGACTTCACCGCGGCGAGCGCGTTGAGCGCGCAGGTCGCGGCCAGTTCCTTGGCCTGCTCCGCCGAGACCTCGGCGCCGACCTTGCCGGTGACCGGCAGGCTGCCCCTGACCATCGGGAGCTGGCCCGCGGTGTACACGTACGCGCCCGAGCGCACGGCCGGCTGGTACGTGGCCAGCGGCGGGACGACCTCGGGCAGGGTCAGGCCGAGTTCGGCCAGCTTCGCCTCGACGACGCCGCTCATGCCGCCTTCTCCCGCTTCAGGTACGCCACGAGCTGCTCCGGGTTGTTCGGGCCGGGCACGACCTGGACGAGCTCCCAGCCGTCCTCGCCCCAGGTGTCGAGGATCTGCTTGGTGGCGTGGACCAGCAGCGGAACGGTCGCGTATTCGAACTTCTTGGTCATGGAAGCGAGGGTAGTGCCTGCCGTGCTGCCCCCCGCCACCACCGCCGCCGACCCGGAGGAATTAGGCTCGGGCCCTGTGAGCAGGCTCCAGGTGGTCAGCGGCAAGGGCGGCACCGGCAAGACCACGGTCGCCGCGGCACTCGCGCTCGCCCTCGCGCGCGAGGGCAGGCGGACACTTCTGGTGGAGGTCGAGGGCAGGCAGGGGCTCGCGCAGCTCTTCGGCGCGGAGGCGCTCCCGTACGAGGAGCGCAAGATCGCCGTGGCCTCGGGCGGCGGCGAGGTGTTCGCGCTCGCCATCGACGCCGAGCGCGCGCTGCTCGACTACCTCCAGATGTTCTACAAGCTCGGCTCGGCCGGACGCGCCCTCAAGAAGCTCGGCGCCATCGACTTCGCGACGACCATCGCGCCGGGGCTGCGGGACGTGCTGCTGACGGGCAAGGCGTGCGAGGCCGTGCGCCGCAAGGACAAGGCCGGCCGGTACGTCTACGACCACGTGATCATGGACGCGCCGCCGACCGGGCGGATCACCCGCTTCCTGAACGTCAACGACGAGGTGGCGGGGCTGGCCCGGTTCGGGCCCATCCACAACCAGGCGCAGGCCGTCATGAAGGTGCTCAAGTCCCCCGAGACGGCCGTGCACCTGGTCACGCTGCTGGAGGAGATGCCCGTGCAGGAGACCGCCGACGGGATCGCCGAGCTCCGCGAGGCGGGCCTGCCGGTGGGGCGGGTCGTGATCAACATGGTCCGGCCGCACCACCTCGACGAGGACGCCCTGAGCGCCGCCGCCGGGGAGCGCCGCTCCGACGTGGCCAAGGCGCTGTCCCGGGCCGGCCTCGGCGGCGCCCGGCGCGGAGGGCTGGCCGAGCGGCTGGTGGACCCGCTGCTCTCGCAGGCCGTGGAGCACGCGAGCCGGGTGGAGCTGGAGCGCGCCCAGCGGGCCGTACTGGAGGAGCTCGACGTGCCGGCGTACGAACTGCCCCTGGTCGGCACGGGAATGGACCTGGCCGGGCTCTACGGGCTCGCCGCGGAGCTGCGGAAGCAGGTGGGCGAGGAATGAGCGAGGCCATGAAGGCGAGCATGGGGGCGCCGCCGCGGCTGGCCGTGGACGGGCTGCTGGACGATCCGCAGACCCGGATCATCGTGTGCTGCGGAGCGGGCGGCGTCGGCAAGACCACGACGGCGGCGGCGCTCGGGCTGCGGGCGGCGGAGCGCGGGCGCAAGGTGGTCGTGCTGACCATCGACCCGGCGCGCAGGCTGGCGCAGTCGATGGGGATCGACTCGCTCGACAACACCCCGCGCAGGGTCTCCGGCGTGACGGGCGACGGCGGCGAACTGCACGCCATGATGCTCGACATGAAGCGGACCTTCGACGAGATCGTCGAGGGCCACTCGGACCCCGAGCGCGCGCAGGCCATCCTCGCCAACCCCTTCTACCAGTCCCTGTCGGCCGGCTTCGCGGGCACGCAGGAGTACATGGCGATGGAGAAGCTGGGGCAGCTGCGGTCCCGGGACGACTGGGACCTGATCATCGTGGACACCCCGCCGAGCCGGTCCGCGCTGGACTTCCTGGACGCGCCGGGACGACTGGGGTCCTTCCTGGACGGGAAGTTCATCCGGGTGCTGATGGCTCCGGCGAAGGTGGGCGGCCGGGCGGGGATGAAGTTCCTCAATGTCGGCATGTCGATGATGACCGGCACGCTGAGCAAGCTGATGGGTGCCTCGCTGCTGAAGGACGTACAGACCTTCGTGGCCGCCATGGACACCATGTTCGGCGGTTTCCGCACGCGCGCGGACGCGACGTTCCAGCTGCTGCAGGCTCCCGGTACGGCCTTCCTCGTGGTGGCCGCGCCGGAGGCGGACGCCCTGCGCGAGGCGGCGTACTTCGTGGAGCGGCTGGCCGCGGAGAAGATGCCGCTGGCCGGGCTCGTACTGAACCGGGTGCACGGCAGCGGCGCCGACCAGCTGTCCGCGGAGCGGGCGTTGGCGGCCGCCGAGAATCTTGAAGAGGGCGGCATTGTCGATCAGGAGTCCGGGAAAGCTGGACTTCGTGACTCCCCCGACAGCGAGAGCGACCCTTACGGCGACGACCCCGACGGCGACGGCGACGCGGACCGCGCCTCCGACACCGATGTGGACGAGATCACCGCGGGACTGCTGCGCCTGCACGCGGAGCGCATGCAGGTGATCGCGCGCGAACAGCGCACGCGTGACCGCTTCACCTCGCTGCACCCCGAAGTGGCGGTGGCCGAAGTGGCCGCCCTGCCCGGCGATGTGCACGACCTCGCCGGGCTGCGGGCCATCGGAGAGCGACTCGCGGCCGGGGTACCGGCCGGAGCTTAGGCGTCCGTACGCAGCCCCCGGCTCGGGGGCGTTCGTACGCGGATGGCTCGGGTGATCTACCCGGCTGCCGCGTAGCTCTCGTACGGAACGTCGATCTCTCCGTCGACATCCACGGTGAGGATGCCCGTACTGCGCTCGTACTCCGTGCGGGCGGTCTCGAGCAGTCGCCGCCACGAGGTGACGGTGGGACGCCGGCGCAGCAGCGCACGTCGTTCCCGCTCGGTCATTCCGCCCCATACTCCGAACTCGACACGGTTGTCGAGCGCGTCGGCCAGGCACTCGGTCCGCACCGGACATCCGGTGCACACCGCCTTGGCCCTGTTCTGTGCCGCTCCTTGAACGAACAGTTCATCCGGATCGGTAGTGCGGCAGGCTGCCTGCGCACTCCAGTCGGTAACCCAGCCCATCCCGGCGCCGTCCTCTCCCGAATCGAGGCTCCCCCACGGCGGTAGCGGCATATTCACCGCTGCCAGTTGAGGACGTTACGGAAGGCGAGCACAGTGCAACACCCCCGACGGGCCCAATCTTGAATGGCCCGAACGGACTATGGGTAAGCGGCAGATCACCCGACGGAGTGATCCTGCGACATGCCCGACCATTCCGGCGATTTGGGTGAAATCGACGGGGCAGCCTGATCACAGGGGGCGAGATTCGGACATGCGTCCACCCCATTCGGGAAGGGTGAAAAACAAGCCGAGGGGTTGATGTCCCACCGCACTGCTGTGACAGTTGAGGACAGCTTAGGCCAAGGCATTCGCGTGTGTCCGGCGAATGAGAACGTAGGCTGCCCTCATGGGAAAGAAGCGCTCGGGCGGCGGGCTCACGGGGCCACAGCAGGCCGCCAAGTTCCTCGGTGTGTCCGTTCTCTCCGGAGTTGTACTCGCGGGCATCGCGATCCCGGGCGCGGGTGCCCTGGGTCTCGCGGCCAAGGGAACGGTCGAGGGGTTCGATGAGATCCCGGCCAATCTCAAGACGCCGCCGTTGAGCCAGCGCACCACGATCCTGGACTCCGAGGGCGGCTTGATCGCCACGGTCTATTCGCGCGACCGGCAGGTGGTCCCGCTCACGGCCATCTCCCCGTACATGCAGAAGGCGATCGTCGCGATCGAGGACTCCCGGTTCTACGAACACGGTGCGATCGACCTCAAGGGCATCCTGCGCGCGGTCAACCGCAATGCCCAGGAGGGCGGCGCGGCACAGGGCGCGTCCACGCTGACGCAGCAGTACGTGAAGAACGTCTTCGTGGAAGAGGCCGGCGACGACGAGACCAAGGTGCGCGAGGCCCAGGAGAAGAGCCTCGGACGCAAGATCCGCGAGCTCAAGTACTCGATCCAGGTCGAGGAGGAGCTCGGGAAGAAGAAGATCCTCGAGAACTACCTCAACATCACCTACTTCGGCCAGCAGGCCTACGGAATCGAATCCGCGGCCCAGCGCTACTTCAGCAAGCCGGCCAAGGACCTGACCCTGGAGGAATCGGCGCTGCTCGCGGGCGTCGTGCAGTCGCCGAGCCGGTTCGACCCGGTGAACGACTCGCAGGAAGCGATGAAGCGCCGCAACGTCGTCCTCCAGCGCATGGCCGACATGAAGGACATCTCGCAGGCCGAGGCGGACGCGGCGAAGGCGAAGCCGGTCACGCTGAAGGTGACCAAGCCGAAGAACGGCTGCATCACCGCCGTCAAGGGCGCCGGCTTCTACTGCGACTACGTCCGCAACACGTTCCTCGACGACGCCGCCTTCGGCAAGACCCGCGAGGAGCGGGCGAAGGTGTGGAACCAGGGCGGCCTCACGGTCCGCACGACCCTGGACCCGCAGTCGCAGGACGCCGTCAACGAGTCCATCAAGGACCACGTCGACCAGGACGACAAGGTCGCGACGGCCGTCACCCTCGTGCAGCCCGGCACCGGCCGGGTCCTGGCGATGGGGCAGTCCAAGCCGTACGGCTTCGGCAAGAACGAGACCCAGATCAACTTCTCGGTGGACAAGAAGATGGGCGGCTCGAACTTCGGCTTCCCGACCGGCTCCACCTTCAAGGCGTTCGTCGCGGCCGCCGCCATCGAGCGCGGTCTGCCGCCGACGAAGATGTACAACTCCCCGTACGACATGGACTACCCGAGCCCCGTGCAGACCTGCGGCGACAAGCCCTGGGTCAACACGTCCAAGGACCGGGTGGAGAACGAGACCGAGTCCGAGGTCGGCCCGTACGGGATGAAGGAGGCGATGGCCAAGTCGGTCAACACCTACTTCGTGGAGATGATCTCCGAGATCGGCCTGTGCCCCGTCACCGACATGACCAGCAAGCTCCGGGTGGTCCCGGCCAACGGCACCAAGCTCCCGGAGGTCCCGGCCATCGCGCTGGGCACCGAGGGCATGTCCCCGCTGACCATGGCCAACGCGTACGCCACCTTCGCCAACCGCGGCATGTACTGCACCCCGGTCGCCATCGAGTCGATCACCGACTCGCACGGCAAGGCGCTGACGGTGCCGAAGTCCAAGTGCGACCGCGCGATGTCCGAGAAGACCGCCGACACCATCAACACGCTGCTGCTCGGCGTGGTCGACTCCGGTACGGGTCAGAACGCGGGTCTGACCGACCGGCCGAGCGCGGGCAAGACCGGTACCACCGACAGCCGCTACAACGCCTGGTTCGTCGGGTACACCCCGAACATGTCCGGCGCGACCTGGGTCGGCTCCGGCGGCTCCAAGCAGGTCTCGATGGAGAACATCACCATCGGCGGCAAGTACTACGACAAGGTCTTCGGCGGCGGACTGCCCGGCCCGATCTGGAAGCAGGCGGTCTCGGGCGCGCTCTCGGGCCGCGAGGCGCCGAACTTCACCACGGTGGCCATCGCCGACACCCCGAGCCCGGCCGCGGGCGGCAAGCCCAACACGGGCAGGAACAAGCCCGGCAAGCCGGGCCGCGACGGCAAGCCCGGCGACGGGCAGCCGGGCGGCCAGCAGACCGCCGGCGCCACGGGCGGAACCCCGGGCGGCAACACGGGCGGCACCGACGACCCGCTCGGCGGGATCGTCTTCCCGCCGGGGATCATCGGCGGCCGCGAGCGCTAGTCGCGCGGGACACCCGTAGCCAGAGACACCCCTGGCTGGAGGAATGAGCGAGGGCCTCCACCGGATCACCCGGTGGAGGCCCTCGTTTCGTCTCTTGGGGCCTGCTAGGAGAGGTGCTTCTTGACCGCGGCGGCGATGCGCCCGCCCTCCGCGAGGCCGGCGACCTTCGGTCCCACGATCTTCATCACGGCGCCCATGGCCCGCGGCCCCTCGGCGCCCGCCGCCTTGGCCTCCTCGACGGCCTGCGCCACGATCGCGGTGAGCTCGTCGTCGCTCAACTGCTTGGGCAGGTAGGTGTCGAGGAACTCGCCCTCGGCGGTCTCGCGCGCGGCCTGCTCGGGACGGCCACCCTGCGCGAAGGCCTCCGCGGCCTCGCGGCGCTTCTTCGCCTCCTTGGCGATCACCTTGAGGACTTCCTCGTCGGAGAGCACACGTGCTTCCTTGCCCGCGACCTCCTGGTTGGTGATGGCGGACAGGGTCAGGCGCAGCGTGGACGAGTGGAGCTCGTTGCGCGCGCGGATGGCGGTGGTGAGGTCTTCCTGGAGCTTGGCCTTGAGCGTGGTCATGCCCCGAGTCTGCCAGGTGCGGGGGCTCCGGCGCCCGTCCGTTTCCGGGTGTGCCCGCGGGGTCTGCGAACATGAGGGCATGCGTGCGCGTTACGGAGTACCCCTGAAGGTCACCGCCGGTATCGCCGCGGCGGGGGCCGCCGGTGTGGCCTATGCCGCCGGTTTCGAGGCGCGGTCCTTCCGCCTGCGACGAGTCACGGTGCCGGTGCTCCCACAGGGGGCGCGCCCGCTGCGCGTCCTGCAGGTCTCGGACATCCACATGGTCGGCGGGCAGCGCAAGAAGCGCGCCTGGCTCCAGTCGCTGGCCGGACTGCGCCCCGACCTCGTCGTGAACACGGGAGACAACCTCTCCGACACGGAGGGCGTGCCGGAGGTGCTCGACGCGCTCGGCCCGCTGATGTCCTTCCCCGGCGTGTACGTCTTCGGGTCGAACGACTACTACGGCCCCCGGCTGCGCAACCCCGGCCGCTACCTGCTGGAGAAGGCGCAGGGCCGGCACGGGCTGAACGGCAACGCGCCGGTCGTCGGCGCCGTCCACAACCCGTGGGAGGGCATGCGGGACGCCTTCGACGCGGCCGGCTGGCTGAACCTCACCAACACCCGGGCCCGGCTCAAGCTCGACGGGATGGAGCTGGCCTTCACCGGCCTGGACGACCCGCACATCAAGCGCGACCGGTACGAGCAGGTCGCGGGCGGGCCGGAGGCGGACGCCGACTTCTCGATGGCGGTCGTCCACGCCCCGTACCTGCGCGTCCTGGAATCCTTCACCGTCGACCGCTACCCGCTGATCCTGGCCGGGCACACGCACGGCGGGCAGCTGTGCGTCCCCTTCTACGGCGCCCTCGTCACCAACTGCGACCTGGACACCAAGCGGGTGAAGGGCCTCTCCACGCACGAGGCGGAGGGGCACCGCTCCTACCTCCACGTGTCGGCGGGCTGCGGCACCAACCGCTTCACCCCGGTGCGGTTCGCGTGCCCGCCCGAAGCGACACTGCTGACACTGACCCCGAAGGCCTAACGCGGGCCGGTCCGGCGGGTACGTTGACCGGATGATCGCACCCGCCGGCGCTGTCGCCGCCCTGCGCCTTCCGACCGTCGCCTTCCGCGCGCTGATCGCGGCCGCGGCCTTCACCGGCCTCGTCATCGAGTGCGCGTACGGCAGCGTGCCCGTCGTCCTGAGCTTCTTCACGATCTGGACGAACATCCTGGTGGCGGTGGTCTTCGCCCTGTCGGCCGTCCGCGCGTACCGGCGCGAGCCGGACCTCGACCCCCTCTGGCGGGGCGGGGTCCTGCTCTTCATCCTGATCACCGGGCTGGTCTTCCACCTGGTCCTGGCGAACCCGTCGAGCCCCTTCAACGTGGTCGAGGACCTGGACAAGCTGTCGGGGGCGAAAGCCGTCTCCAACCAGCTCCTCCACACGGTCACCCCCATCGGCGCCGTCCTGGACTTCCTCTTCCTGACCGCCCCGCGCACCCTGCGCCCGCGCCACGCCGCCCAGTGGCTGGCCTACCCGCTGGCGTACGTGATCTTCGCGCTGATCCGCGGCGCCCTCCTCTCCCCCGGCACCCCGCACCGGTACACGTACCCCTTCATCGACGTCGCCCAGTACGGCTACGCGCGCGTCACCCTGAACGCGGTGATCCTGGGCGTCGCCTTCTACGCCCTCGGCCTCGCCCTGGTCACGGCGGACCGCTACCGGCCCCCGCGCGAAAACCGGATTTCGTCTCCGGCCGAGGGTCCGCTAAAGTAATCGATGTCGCCAGGGCAGCAAGCGCTGCAAGGGTGGACATCGGGGTGTAGCGCAGCTTGGCAGCGCGCTTCGTTCGGGACGAAGAGGTCGTGGGTTCAAATCCCGCCACCCCGACTTCGCAAGACCAGGTCAAGGGCCTGATCCGCATCGCGGGTCAGGCCCTTCCTGCGTTTCCGGTGATCATTGGGGGGCCGGCTGCGCGCTACCGCCCCATGGGAGCGCCCTCGGGCTCCTCGCTGGAGAAGGCGTAGTCGGACTGCTCTCCGTACTCCGGCTCGAAGGTCAGGCCGAAGGCACTGGACGTGCCGCTCGTGCGGCCCAGGGTGAACTCGGGGGAGAATCCGAACATCGCGTTCTTCATGGTCGTGGGGCCACCATCGGGACCGCGGAGAGGTTCGAATGTGAGCTCCGTCTTCCCGCCGACGCTGAGCCGGGGCGTCTCCCCGTCCGTCAGGGAGACGCTCGCCCGCGCCACACCGAGGTACTCGCCGTAGAACTGCGACAGTTCGCCGAACGCACCGCCTTCGCGCCCGGACAGAATGCGCTCGAGTGCGTCGACCTGCTCGTCGCTGGCACCCTCGTCGACGACGATGCCGACCTTCCAGTTGCCGGACGTCAGGTTGGAGGGGAAGTGGTTGTAGAAGGCGAAGGTCACCCCGGACAGGTCGACGTCGTCCAAGCGACCGTCCGCCACATGGAAGGCGGCGCACCCGAGGCATTCCTCGCGTCCCTGCGGGTCGTGCGGCTTCGCGTCGACGGCACACCCGCAGACCATTGCGCATGAGCAACCAGCCAGGTAGTTGCCCGAGATGTTCCACGTCATGACTGCTCCCGCTCGCTGGATGGTTTCCGCCGTCCGACGGTGCGGACGGCGCCGGCATCGGGAGCGGCGGGCGGGGAGCGCTCGGACCGTGCGGCGGGCACGCGCCAGGCCGTGGAGCCGAGGCCGACCCGGACAGCGGCGGCGTACGTCGCCCAGCTGCCCCAGTCAGGGATTCCGTCCGGCGCAATGGCAGCATGCATCTTCGACTCACCCCGGCGGACGCCGTCCCGGCACGCGGAGCCAGTCCTTCCCTTCAAGGCTAGGCCTGCCCGCCCCGGGTGTACAGATCGCTTCGGCCCCAGCCGCCTCGGCCGGCTCCGCCCCCGGCGTACGGCACGGGCAGGGAGGCGTACGCGGGCCTGGTCCGCTCAGTGGATCGGGCCCTGAGCGGTTTGCCGGGTCAGGAGGGCCAGGCGGTCCGCCGTCGGGGAGCCGGGGGTGAAGGTGTAGGCGACGAGGAGTTGGTCCGGGTCGCCGGGGAGGGTCAGGGTTTCGTAGCCGAACTCCAGCTCGCCGGCCACGGCGTGCACCAGCCGCTTCACCCCGTACGTCTTCTCCTTGACCTGGTGGTCGGCCCACAGGCGGCGGAAGTCCGGGCTCTTCACCGAGAGTTCGCCGACCAGGGCGGACAGGGCCGGGTCGTCCGGGTGGCGGCCGGCGTCCAGGCGCAGGTACGCCACCGTCTCGGCGGCCACCGCGGCCCAGTCCGGATAGCAGACGGGCGCGCTGGGGTCGAGGAACACCTGACGGGCCTGGTTGCGTTCGGCGGAAGGTTTCGCCGAGAAGCCGGCTATGGCGTCGGCGAGCTCGTTCCAGGCCAGGACGTCCATGCGCCGGCCCAGGACGAAGGCCGGGGTGCCGGACATGTTGTCCAGGAGGAGGCGCAGTCCCGGGCGGACGTTCTGGCGATCGCGGGTCGCGGCCCGGCGGGCGGCCTTCGCCGGGCGGATCAGGTCCCGCAGGTGCGCCTGCTCGGTGTGGTCCAGCCGCAGCACCCGGCCGATCGCCTCCAGGACCGCGTCCGACACGTTCTGCCCGCGGCCCTGCTCCAGCCGGATGTAGTAGTCCACGCTCACCCCGGCGAGCTGCGCGACCTCCTCGCGGCGCAGCCCCGGCACGCGGCGCCGGCCGTACGAGGGCAGGCCCACCTCCTCGGGCCGGATGCGGGCGCGCCGCGATTGCAGGAAACCGCTGAGGTCGTTGTCCATGCCCGCGAGCCTAGGGCGTCGCGTGAGGCCCAGCCTGGTACTGGCAGACCCAGGACGAGCGCAGCCCTGGGTAGCGGTGGTCGCGCGTCGCAGAGTGATCGCGTCAGGGGGCGCAGAGAAGCCCCTCCCACCGTGATCAGGAGCAACGACCATGAGCTACGACACCCTCTCCGGCCGTACCGCGGTCGTCACCGGAGCCGCCAGCGGTATGGGCGAGGCCATCGCGCGGCTGCTCGCCGCCAACGGAGCCCGCGTGGCGCTGCTGGCCCGCCGCGCGGACCGGCTCGAAGGGATCGCCGCCAAGATCGTCGCCGGGGGTGGGGCGGCGCTGGCCGTCCCCGTGGACGTCACCGACCAGGCGTCGGTGGACTCCGCGGCCTCGGCGGTCCACGAGGCGTACGGGCCGGCCGACCTGGTCGTCAACGCCGCCGGGGTGATGCTGCCGAACCCCGTGGAGGACGGCCGCATCGACGAGTGGACCCGCATGATCGACACCAACGTGACGGGGGTCCTGCGGATCGTCCGCGCCTTCACCGCGGACCTGACCGCCGCCGCGGCCGCGGGGCGGCCCGCCGACCTGGTCAACATCTCCTCCATCGGCGCGCACCTGACGTTCCCCAACTACGCCGTCTACGGCGCCACCAAGGCCGCGCTCACCCATCTGTCGACGATGCTGCGCACCGAGTTCGGGCCGCGCGACGTCCGCGTCACCAACATCGAGCCCGGGCTGACCCACACCGAACTGGGCCTGCACATGGACAACTCCGCGCTGTCGGACGAGCTCCAGGGCATGTTCGACGCAATCGGCTCGCTGGCCGCCGAGGAGATCGCCGACATCGTCGGCTTCGTCGCCACCCGTCCCCGGCACGTCAACCTGCGGCAGGTGATCGTCCTGCCCACCCGGCAAGCGTGACCGGCGTCTACCGGTCCCCCGGCTTCAGTTGGCGCAGGGTGTAGCCCCTGTGCGTGGGGTCCAGGGGTTTGGTGGCCTGTTTGAAGAGGTGTTCGGCCCGTTCGTACGAGAGCCTGCGGCGGCCCGTGTCCGGGCACAGGTCGGGCTCCGCCGGGGTGCGGGCGGGGCCCGGGCGGCGGTCGGAGAGGAACACCGGGCCGCGGGTCCGGCCGGCCAGGAGCTGCGGGAGGAGCCGGGCGGTTCCGGAGCGCCAGGTCAGCCAGGTGCCGCCCGCGCGGGCCCGGCGGTCGTCCAGGTCCAGGTCCTCGACGTCGAGCGACAGGGCCGCCTTGGCTCCGGAGGCGGACTCGTGGAGGAGCCGCCACAGCGTGCGTTCGCGCAGCGGCAGGTCCGCGTCGGTCCACAGCGCGTCGAGCTGCGCCTGCTCGAGCGGCGCGGTCCGGGGGCGGGTTTCGGCCCGGCGGTCCAGGCCCGCCGCGAGGTCGTCCAGGCGGGCCCAGGCACCGAAGGACCGGACCGCCGAGCGGTGCCGGTTCCAGGTCTTGGCCGCGGCCCCGCCCCACGCCGTCGCGAAGACCCTGCTCACCTCGTCGGCCGTCAGGGAGTCGAGCGGCAGCTGCTCGCCGAGGGACAGGCACAGGCGGCGCAGGGTCTGGGCGTACGAGCGGACCGTCGCGGGGTCGAGGTCTTCGCGGCCCAGGAAGGCCCGGGCGGTCTCGCCGAGGCAGGCTCCCGGCGGGCCGGTGGCGCCGGCCTCGTCCGCGCGCCGGTGCAGGAAGGCGCGCTCGGCGGCGTTCCTGGTGAGGGACGCGGCCCGCTGGAACTCCAGGCGTGCTTCCCCGTGCCGGCCCAGCCGGGCCAGCAGGTCTCCCCTGACGCTGGGCAGCAGGTGGTAGTCGCGCAGCGCGGGGTCGGCGATCAGGGAGTCGACGAGGTCGAGCCCGGCCCGCGGCCCGTACGCCATCCCGAGTGCGACCGCGCGGTTGAGCCGCACGACCGGGGTGGGCAGCAGCCGCTCGAGCGCCTCGTACAGGGCCGCGATCTGCGCCCAGTCGGTGTCCTCGCTGGTCCGTGCCTGGGCGTGGCAGACGGCGATGGCCGCCTGGAGCACGTACGGGCCGGGAGCGGCGCCGATCTCCCGGGCCCGCAGCATCGCGGTGAAGCCGCGGCGGATGAGCAGCTGGTCCCAGCGGCCCCGGTTCTGCTCGTGCAGCTGGACGGGCTCGCCCGACGGGCCGGTGCGCGCGGCCGACCGGGACGCCTGGATCTCCATCAGCGCGACCAGCCCGTGCACCTCGGCCTCCCGCGGCGCCAGCTCGGCCAGCAGCCGGCCCAGCCGCAGGGCTTCCAGGCAGAGCCCCGGGCGCATCAGGTCGTCGCCGGAGGTGGCGGAGTAACCCTCGTTGAAGATCAGGTAGATGACGTCCAGTACGGAGGACAGGCGCCGGGCCAGTTCGGCGCCCTCCGGCAGGTCGAAGGGGACGCGTTCCTCGGCCAGGGTCCGTTTGGCTCCGGCGATGCGCTGGGTGACCGTCTGCGCGGTGACGAGGAAGGCCCGGGCGATCTCCTCGGCCGTGAGCCCGCCGAGCAGACGGAGCGTGAGGGCGGCCCGGGCCTCGGGCGGCAGCACGGGGTGGCAGGAGATGAGCATCAGCCGCAGGACGTCGTCCTGTTCCGGGTCCTGATCGGGGTCCGGGTCGTGGTCGGCGTACTGCGCGCGGCCCAGCTCGTGGGCGAGCTGCTCCTGCTTGCGTCCGAGGCGTTCGGAGCGCCGGATGTGGTCCACGGCCCGGCGTTTGGCGATGGCCGTCAGCCAGGCGCCGGGATTGTCCGGGACCCCCGTGGCGGGCCACTGTTCGAGCGCGGCGACGAGCGCGTCCTGGGCCAGCTCCTCGGCGAGGCCGACGTCGCGGACCATGCGGGTGAGGCCGGCGATGATCTTTGCCGACTCGAGTTTCCAGACCGCGTCGATCGTGCGATGGGCATCCGGCACAGGGCTGATGACAGCACCCGCCCGGCTGGTGTGCAAGCCGGGCGGGTGGTCGATCGTTCCCGTTCGGGGTCCGGGCGGGTCGTTCGGGTCAGGGGCCGAAGACCTGCTGGATCACGCTCTCGCCGTCGCCGACGATCCGGCGGAAGCGGCGGGCCAGTTCGATGGCCTCCTCCTTGGACCGGACCTCGATCAGCGCGAAGCCGGCCACGGCCTCCTTGGCCTCGGCGAACGGCCCGTCCATGACGGTGATCTCCTCGCCGACCGAGGTCAGCCGGACCCCGCCCGGCTCCAGGCCTCCGGTGGCCAGCAGGACGCCGGCCGCCGTCAGCTCCTCGATGAACTTGCCCATCTCCGCGTACAGGTTCTCGTCGGGGACGGTGTCGTTGGGCTTGGTGGTCATCAAGTAGCGCATGAGGGCTCTCTCTTCTCGTCGTGCGGTTCTCGTGCGGTTCTCGTGCGGTTCTCGTGCGGCTCTTCCTGCGGTTCTTCCCGCGGTGCTTCTGCCTCTACGTCGAACAGGACCATGTGACAGGGAACGGCGACATTCCCTGTCACATCACCGGATCGACGTAGGGGCAGAAGCACCGCACGACGATCCCCGGAGGAAACCCGCCATGACCACCACCGCTCAGCTCCCCGCCACCGCTGCCGCCCCCACCGCCTCCCCCTCCACCCGCACCCTCCTCGGCGTCGCCGTCGTGGCGCAGCCGCTCTGGGCGGTCGTGGCCCTGGCCCAGGCCGCCACCCGCGAGGGGTACGACATCACCCGCCACCCGCTGAGCGCGCTGAGCAACGGCTCGCTCGGCTGGCTCCAGATCACCAACTTCGTGCTCGCCGGCCTCCTGACCGTCATCGGGGCCACGGGCCTGCGCCGGGCCATGCGGGGCACGCCCGGCGGGGTCTGGGCGCCGCAGCTGGTGCGGATCAGCGGGATCGGCATGATCGCCGCGGGAGCCTTCGTGATGGACCCGGCCGACGGTTTCCCCGTCGGCACCCCGTACGGGATGCCCGCCACACTCAGCTGGCACAGCTACGCCCACTTCGCCGCCGGGTCCGTCACCTTCACCGCGCTGATCGCCGCCTGCTACGTACTGGGACGCCACTTCGGCCGCGCCGGGGACCGCCGCGGCGCCATCGCCTCCCGCGTCGCCGGCACCGCCCTGCTCCTCGGCAACGGCTGGGCGATGAGCGGCGGCACGGCCGGCACCCTGACCCTGGCCGTCGGCGTGATCACCGCGATGGTCTGGATCGCCGCCACCGCCGCCCGGTTCCGCCGCGGCCTCTAGACCGCGACGAGAAGGGGACGAGGGCCCGGGCCGCATCGCGGACCGGGCCCTCGAGGCGTGCCCGGCGCCCGGATCCGTAAGGGATCGAAGGAATCGAAGGAATCGGCGGGCTCCGGAACCCCGGGGGCCCGCCGCGCGACTACCTGCGTGCGTGACACGACGCCGGTGGAAGCGGAGGGCTTGGGGATGGGCGGGCTGGACGTGCGGATGGAGGGGGTGGGGTGCCGGCACGGGCGGGTCGAGGCCGTGGCCGGCGTCGACCTGGAGATCGCGGCCGGCGAACGCGTCGCCCTGACCGGGACCAACGGCTCGGGCAAGACCACGCTGCTGCGCGCCGTACTCGGACTGCACCGGCAGGTCACCGGCACGATCCTGGTCGGCGGCCGGCACACGGACGCGGCCTGGCGGCGGCGGGCGTGCGCCTGGATCCCGCAGAAGCCCGCCGGCGGACGCTTCCCGCTGCTCGGCGGCGAGCTGCTCGCCAGCAGCGGTGACCCCCTGGCGGCCGCCGAAGCCGCGGACCGGCTGGGCGTGGGGCCGCTGACCGAGCGGCCGCTGCACACCCTGTCCGGCGGGCAGTTGCAGCGGATGTACCTGGCCCGGGCCATCGGATGCGTGGCCGCCGGGGCCGGGGTGCTGCTCGCCGACGAGCCCACCGCCGCCCTCGACTTCGCCGGTCAGGACGAGGCGGCCGACGTACTGACCGCGCTGCCCGTGACCCTCGTCGTCGTCACGCACGACCGGGCGCTCGCCGAGCGCTGCGACCGCGTACTGGAGATGGCCGCCGGCCGGCTGCGGGAGGTCCGGTGAGCGCGGTGGACATGGCGGGCACCACCCTCGCCGCCGGGGCCGACCTCGGCACCCTGCTCCAGCTGGTCCCCGTGCAGCGGGCGGGCATCGCCCTGCTGCTGGCCGCCGTCGGGCTGCCCGTGATCGGTGTGGTCATCGTCGGGCTGGACATCATGCCGGTGCGGTTCGCGATGATGCACGTCGCGCTGCTGGGCATCGCCGTCGGCCTGCTCACCGGCCTGGACCCCATGCTGTGCGCGCTGGTCGCCTGCGCCCTGGCCGGAGCCGGGGTCGCCCCGCTGGCCCGGACCCCGGACGGGCTGTCCGGGGCGATGGGGCTGCTGATGAGCCTCGCGATCGCCGCCGCGCTCCTGGTCCTGGCGGTCTCCGGGGTGAACGCCTCGGGCGCCTTCGCCCTGCTGTGGGGCTCCATCCTGTCCGTCGGCACCGCCGACCTCGTGGTGCTCGGGATGCTGGCCGTCCTCGTACCCGGACTGTTCTGGTGGCGGCGGCGCGATGTGGCGCTGCTGCTGTACGACCGTGAGCTCGCGCAGTGTTCGGGGGTGCCCGTGCGGGCGCTGACCGCCGTCCTGCTGGTGCTCGTCGCGGTCGCGGTCGCCGGGGCCATCAAGCTCACCGGCGCCCTGCTCGTCGACGCCCTGACCCTGCTGCCCGCCCTGGCGGCGCGGCGGCTGGGCACCTCGCTGAAGTCGATCACGGGGTGGGCGGTCGCGATCGGCGTCTTCGTCAACCTCACGGGCTTCCTCATCGCCCTCTGGCTGGACTGGCCTCCCGGTCCGGTCCTCGTCCTCACCGCGGGGATGCTCGTCCTCGCGGTCCACCTCGTTCCCGAACGGAGAATCAGCTCATGGCGCCGCGAACCCGCGTCCGCAGCACTTCCCTCCTCGCACTGAGCACGGCACTCGGCCTGGCCCTGGCCCTGGTGACCGGCTGCGGCGACAGCGACAGCGACAGCGGCACCGGTGGGACGGGCGGTGCCGGCGCCGCCAAGAGCGGCAAGCCCGTCGTCGTCGTGACCACCACCTGGGAGGGGGCCTTCGCCAAGGCCGCCGGCGCCGAGGACGTCAAGGTGATCGTGCCGCAGTCCGTGCACCACGCGCCGGACTACGACCCCAAGCCCTCCGACCTCGCCGCCGTCGGCAAGGCCGACTTCGTGCTGTACGCGCCGTTCGAGCCGTACGCCGCGAAGATCAAGGAGGCCGCCGGATCGAAGGCGAAGCTGGTGGAGGTCGGCCTCGACAACGACGCCGACAAGGTGAAGACCGAAGTGGCCCGGCTGGGCAAGCTGTTCGGCACCGAGGACGCAGCCGCGAAGTGGACGGCGGCCTTCGACGCCGAGTACGGCCGGGTCTCGAAGGACGTGCAGGCCTCGTGGCCGGGCGGGAAGAGCCCTGCCGTGGTGAGCCAGGTCTTCTCCACCTGGTCCGCGAAGCTCGCCGGGGCCACGCCGGTCGGCACGTACGGGCCCGAGGCGGTCACCCCGGCGCAGCTGGCCGAGCTGTCCGCGAAGAAGCCGGCGCTGGTCCTGGACAACGCGCACATGTCGACCGGGACCGTCCTGCCCGACTCGGGCGCGAAGCAGGTGGAGATCGTCAACTACCCGGGGACCGACCTCGACCTGCTGCCGGTCTACCGCAACGCCGCGGCCGAGCTGAAGAAGGCCATGGGCGGGTCGGCCTCCTGACGCCGTAAGGCCCGGCGAAAGGCCCGGCGAAAGGCCCAGCGAAAGGCCCAGGGCGGGGTGGTCCTCGACGGACCGCCCCGCCCTGCGCGTTCCCTCCGTTACGCCGCCACCGCGCCGGCCTGCGCCAGGCGCTCGCGCAGGGCCGCCCGGTCGGGCTTGCCCGCCGGGGTCAGCGGCAACTCGCCCAGTACGAGGAGCCGTTCGGGGTGCTTGCGGCGCTCCAGGCCGCGCCGCGTGAGGTGTTCGCCCAGCGAGCCGAGGGTGGGGGTCTGCGAGCCGCGCGGTACGACGCATGCGGCGAGCCGCTCGCCCATCAGCTCGTCCGGCACGCCGACGCACACGATGTCCCGTACCTGGGCGTGGGAGGACAGCTCGCGTTCGACTTCGGCGGGGCTGATGTTGGCGCCGCCGCGGATGACGACGTCCTTCAGGCGGCCCACGACGTGCAGGACGCCCTCCTTGTCGATGAAACCGAGGTCTCCGGTGCGGACCCAGCCCTCGGGCGTGCGGTACCGGGCGTCCAGGTCGGGCGAGGCGACGTAGCACATGGGGGTCATCGGGCCGCGCGCGATGATCTCCCCGACCTCGCCGTCCGGCAGTTGTTCGTGCGTCTCGGTGTCGGCGATGCGGATGTCGGCGACCCGGGGGTCGGGGCGGCCGGCCGCTACGCCCGGGCCCGCGTACTCGGCTTCCGGGGTGGCCGCGCCGAGTCCGGTGTGGCAGTTGACCCCGTCGGCCGAGCCGTAGAGATTGACCACCGGACAGCCGAAGACGCGGCTCGCCTGCTCGGCCGTGGTCTCGTCGAGGGGGGCGCCGCCGACGATCACGGCGGTGGGGGCGGGGAGTTCACCCTCCTCGTTCTCCCCGGCCTCCGCCTCCAGGCGGTCGAGCATCATGCGGATCATCGTCGGCACGCCGAAGACGTGGGTGGGCCGGTGCTCGCGCAGCGCCGCGAGGGCCGCCTCGGGGGTGAAGTGGTCGAGCACGACGAGCGTTCCGCCGTGCCGGGCGAGGGTCACCGCGGTGCCGCTGGAGCCGAAGGCGGTGGCGAGCGGTACGAGGAACAGGCAGCGGGGCGGCGTCCCGTCGGGCATCAGGGAGGCGAGGAAGTTGCCACGGCCGCCGGCGAGCGCGTTGTGGGAGTACGCGATCATCTTCGGCTCGGCTTCCGAGCCCGATGACACCAGGATGCGGGCGGCGCTGTCGGGATCGGGCCGGGCGGGCACGAAGGCGGCCGGGTCGGAACGCAGCAGCGAGGCGAGCTGAATCGTTCCTTCAGGCGCCGTTCCCGCCGGTCCGGCGGCGATCACGTGGCGCAGCGCGGGCAGTTCCGCGGCGAGGTCCTGCAGATCCGCGGCGTGCCGGTTGCCCCGGTGCTCCACGGCGGCGACGACGGCGACGGCCTCGGCCCGGCGCAGCAGGCACCGGGCCTCCGCGCTGCCGCGGCCCACGGGGAAGGGCAGCACCACCGCGCCGAGGGCCGCCAGGGCCAGATCGGCGATCACCGCGTTGCGCCCGCTGGGGAGCTGCACGCCGACCACGTCCCCCGGCCCTATGCCGAGCTCCTTGAGTCCGGTGGCCAGACAGCGCACCTTGCGGTCCAGGGCGGTGTAACAGAGCTTGCCCTTGGAATCGATGACCGCGGTGTGGTGCAGGTCGGCGATCTGGCGGGCCCGGAAGAGGCTGTAGAGGTCGAGGTCGGGACAGGTCCCGTCGACGGCCCAGGAGCGGCGCAGGCCGGCGGGCAGCAGGTCGTGCAGGGCGACGGTCATGCGAAGCTCCAGGGGTCGGGAACGGCAGGGGCACCGTGCGCGTCCCGGCTGATCGAGCCGGCGAAGCGCGGGTCGTGGTGCAGATCGGCGAGGTCGGTGGTGACGGCGGTCGCCGCCAGGCCGCGTCCGCGCAGCGCGCGCAGGGCGTCCTCGGTGGACAGGCCGGCGAGGCCGTGGGCGGCGGCGGTCGCCGCGCAGGCGCCGGCGTCCGCGTCGGCGGGGGCTATCCAGCCGTCGGCGGTCCGCAGCGGCGTACGGAATCCGGCGGGCCGGCGGGGGTTGTCCCCGGCCCGGGAGCGGCGCAGGGCCGGGAGGGTGAGGACGTCGGCGGCGCCCAGCAGCGAGGAGTCCACGCGCACCCCGCGCCCGGTGCGCTCGCGCAGCAGCAGCCCCGCGAGGACCGCCTCGGCGCCGAGCAGCCCGCCCAGGACGTCGAGCAGGGTCATCAGGGAGGGCGCGGGCACCTCGCCCTCGCGGCGGACGGCCTCCCCCACTCCGGTACGGGCCTGGACCATGAAGTCGGTGCCCATCGGGGCATCGGTGATCCGGCCCGTCCCCCAGCCGCCGGTGTACGCGTACACGAGCGCGGGGTTCACCGCCGCGAGGTCCTCGTGGTCGAGGGACAGCTCGGCCGCCTTCCCCGGGGCCCAGTTGTGCAGGAAGACGTCGGCGCCGGCCGCCAGCTCCCGGAGCCGGAGCCGGTCCTCCGGCGACTTGATGTCGATCTCCACGGCGGCCTTGCCCCGGTTCAGCGCCAGCCAGCGCGCGGAGACCCCCGAGCAGGCGGGCGGCATTCCGCGCAGCGGGTCACCGCCCGGCGGCTCGATCCGGACGATCTCGGCGCCGAGCAGCCCGAGCAGATGGGCCGCGAGCGGCGCCTGGATGCGGCGGCCGGCCTCCAGCACGGTCAGCCCGGCCAGGGGCTTGGCCGGCCGCGGGGCGGCGGGCGCGGAGTGCGGGAGGCCGCTGCCGGGGCCGTACGGGAGCCAGGGCTCGGAGCCGTACGCGGTCCCCGCGCCGTACGGGGCCAGGGTCCACGGGGCAGCGCCGTCCTGCTCGGCGGCGCGCTCGGCGAGGCTCCGCAGCCGGCAGACCTCGGCTCCCGAGGCCGCCGCCGCGTCCCGGATCCGCTGCCAGCCGTGTGCGCGGGTGGTGGCGTGCAGGGCCGCGGGGAAGGGGGCGCAGGCGGTGGCGTACCGGAACTGGAAGGGCCGCCAGCCGGCCCGTATCGCGTCGGCGGGGGCTTCCAGGGCCCGCCAGAATCCGGCCCAGGCGCCCGGGTCGAGGGTCTCCAGCTCGAAGAGGGTGCCGTCTGCGGAGGTGAAGGGCGGGCCGCCCGGGGCCAGTTCGGCGGCTTCGCCCTCGTCGGCGCCGGTCGCCGCGAGGTACTGGGAGACGACCAGCAGCCCGGCCCGGTCCACGTACGTGGCCGCGCCGGCGGACGAGCCGCCCCTGGCCTGCGCGAGCAGGCCGGCGAGCAGGCCCTGGGTGGTGAGGACGGCCGTGGCGGTGAGGGCGTAGTCGACGGCGAGGCCGCGCGGGTCGCCGTCGCGGCGGCCGTGGACGGCCATGATGCCGGTGGCGGCCTGGGCGGTCGCCTCGTCGGTGATGCCGGTGCCCGCGCCCGTGCCCGACGGCGTGCCCGTACCGTCCGCGGTCGCGGACCAGACGATGGTGGCGGTGGCCCCGGAGGCGGGAAGGTCGCCGCCGACGCCGGTGCCGCTCAGGGTGACCCGGCCCGACCGGTCGTCCCCCGGCGCGGCCGGTCCCGTACCGGCGGCGGCTCCCAGCAGCTTCAGGTGCTCGGCCACCGGTCCGGTGAGGGCGGCCGGCCCCGAGGTGGTGAAGTGCAGGCCGTCGAGTGGCCGAGCGGTCTGGGTGACGGCTGGTGACGCCATGCCTCTCCTCTTCTCCGGGTCCCGGCGGTGGGCCGGGACCGCTGCTGATCCGTTCGCGGGAACCAAGGGGCGGGCGCGCCCGACCAGTTCCTCGGGGAGGCAGTCGGACTGTCGTTCCCACGGGTTCCCGGCGGGCTGGAGGAAAGTGGTGGAGATCCGAGTGGCGGAAAACCGGGGGACGACGGTCACCAGCTCCCACGAACTCCCGTCCACAGCAGTGGTGTTGAAGGATCAGGTGGCCGAGTTCGTACGGCAGCGGGTCATCCCCCGCGAGCCCGTGCTGGACGCGGGCGGCCCCCCGGCCGCGAAGGCGCTGCGGGAGGCCCAGGACGAGGCGAGGGCGGCGGGCCTGTGGGCGCTGCCGCTCCCCGCCGAACTGGGCGGCCAGGGGCTGGGCTTGGCCGCGTACGCCGCCCTGGCCGAGGCCGAGGGGGCGAGCGACCACGGGCCGGCGGCACTGGGATCGGCGACGCTGCTGGACGCCACGATGCTGCGGCGCCACGGCGGCGAGCGCGTGCGCGCCCTGTACCCCGGGCGGCTGACGGCCGGGGAGCTGCGCGCCTGCTACGCCATGACGGAGCCCGACGTGCCGGGCACCGACCCGTTCCTCACCGCCACCCGCGGCGTCGAACAGGCGGACGGGAGCTGGCTGGTGAGCGGCCGCAAATGGTTCACCTCGCACGCCGCAGAGGCGGACCTGGTCACCGTCCTGGTCCGCACGGACGGGGAGCCGGCCGACCGGGAGGGGCTCTCCCTGCTGGTGGTCCCGGCCTCCGCGCCGGGGTTCCGGGTGGTGCGCGAGCTGCCCGTGTTCGGCGCGTCCGGGCAGTGGGAGATCGAGTTCGACCGGGTCCGCGTACCCGCCGACCACCTCCTCGGCGAGCGCGGCCGGGCCCTCGACATCGCCGGGGAGCGGCTCCAGCTAGGCCGCACCCTGCGCTGCCTGCGCTGGCTGGGCCAGGCGCAGCGCGCGTTCGACCTCATGTGCGAGCGGGTGGGTTCCCGTACGGGATCGCGCGGGCCGCTCGCCGGCCATCAGCTCGTCCAGCAGCACGTCTTCGAGGCGCTGCTGGCCCTGCGCACCACCCGTCCCCTCGTCCACGAGGCCGTGGCCAGGATCGATGCCGGGCTGGACGCGCACGTCGAGGTGGGCCTGGCCAAGGTCGCGGCGGCGCGCATGCTCCAGCAGGTGACGGACTCCGCGATCCAGATCCACGGCGCGGCCGGCCTGGGCCCCGACACCGCGCTCCCCGCCCTCTACCGCTCCGGCCGCACCGCCCGCATCCTCGACGGCCCGGACGAACTCCACATCACGTCGGTGGCCGGACGCGTCCTGCGGGGCTACGGGGCGTAGCGCGGGTACGCGGGACAGCGCGGGCACCCGTGACAGGGCGGGCCTCCGAGGCAGCTCGGGGATCCCCGACAGCGCCGGGTCAGACGTCCCGGATGTCGAGCAGGCCCGTCAGCTCGGCCAGCCCCAGCGCCAGGAAGAAGGTCCCCCACACCAGTTCGTGCCGGACCGCGATGCCCTTCTCCGCGTCGTAGCAGCCGTCCAGCAGCCTGCCCCGCGACAGGTGCGCCCCGGCCAGCCGTTCCAGGATCGCGGCCGCGCGGGCCGCGTACCGCGCGGCGTCGGGGCCCGGGACGCGGGCGAGCTTCAGCAGCGCCACGGCCGTGATGGCTGCGGCCGAGGTGTCCAGGGGGCCGTCGGGCAGCGCCGCGTCGGCCGGCGGGACGAGGGCCGCGTCCGGCCCGGCCCAGATGTCGGCCAGCAGCTCGGCCGACTCGCGCGGACTCCCCGTCAGCCGCACGGCGACCTCGGGCCGGTGCAGTACGTCGGCCAGCGCGAGCAGCAGCCAGGCCCGGCCCCTGCTCCAGCCGGCCGGCGGCTCCGCACACGCCCGCCACCCCCGACCCGCCACGAACTCCCGGGCGGGAACGAGCCCGGGACCGGGACCGCCGGCCGGGTCGGGAGGTGTGAGGCAGAGGGTCAGGTGGCGGGCCAGGTGGGATGCGGCCGCCTTGGCACCGGTGAGGCCCGCCGAGGCCAGGAGGGGGACCGTGCCCGGGACCCCGTCCACACGGGCCAGCAGCCGGGGGCCGCCGAAGGCCGATCCCCAGGGGACCAGGCCCAGTTCCGCGTCCACGGCCGCCAGGCAGGCTCCGGCAGCCCGCGTACGGAGCTCGCGCGCGGCCGGGTCACCGGCGGCCAGTGCGGTGCCGTACCAGAGGATCAGCCCGCGCGTGGAGGTGTCGGTGTCCACCCAGTCGGCCAGCCGCGCGGTGCACGCGGAGGCGGCGGCGCGGTCCGCCGGGGCTCCGGTGTGCCGGGCCCGCAGCCAGAGCAGCCCCGCCCAGAAGCCGCCGGCCCACGAGCCGCGGCCGGTGGTCGTCCAGCGGCCCGTCTCCGGGTCGGCGTACAGCGGGAACCGGTCCCCGGCTTCGGCCGCCCCGGCGGCGACCCGGTCGAGGACCTCCGCCAGCGCCCGTCCTGCCCACCGCGGCCCGTCCCCGGTGCCGAGTCCCGTGGCCGCGGCCGCCCGTTCGGGCCCCGGCCCGCGTGCGCCGCTCATGCCGCGGCCACCGCTCGCGCGCGCCGTTCCCGTACCGCCCAGGTCGTGGCGACGGCGCAGGACAGTGCGAACTCGGCGGCCACCAGGAGCCAGCCCGTCCCGTACCGGCCCGCGTCCGCGAGGGGGCCGAAGAGGGGCGGTCCCACGGCGAAGCCGGTGAAGAATCCGGCGGCCACCAGCGCGGAGTCCTGGCCGGCGCGGCCCGGGGCGGAGCGCTGCATCACCAGCACCATCGAGACGGCGTTGGCCGACACCGCGAACACCCCGACGGCCACCGCGCCCACCCAGACCAGCGGCCGCGCGGCCTGCGCCGCCGCCAGCAGTGCGGCCGCCACCACGGCTCCGGCCGCCAGCCCGCCCGGCAGCCACTGCGCGCGACCGGGCCGGGCCGCCTTCGACCAGCCCACCCGTCCGCCGATGCCCGCGACGCCGAGCACCGCGACCAGGGCCCCGGCCGCGGTGGCTCCCATGCCGAGGCGCTGCGCCCCGAACAGGGCCAGGTACGTGTTGACCGAGGCGATCCCGCAGCCCAGGAACAGGGAGAAGACCGCCAGCCAGGCGATGTCGCCGCGGGGCACGAGCGAGGAGCGCGGCGGCGCTGCCTTCGGCGGAGGGTCTGCGGGCAGGGCGCGGTGCGCCCAGAGCGCCGCCAGCGCGGCGAGCGCCGCCGCCGTCCACACCGCCCCGCGCCAGCCGGCCGCGGCGGCCAGCGCCGTGAGCGGCAGCCCGGCCGCGAAGGCCCCCAGCTGGACGCCGGACTGCTTCATGCCGGTCACCGGCCCGCGCCGGTCGGGGGCGACGGCGGCCAGGATCGCCTTGTTGGTCGCCGGGTTGGCCAGGGCTTGGGGCAGCCCGCCCAGCGCGACGGCGGCGAGGAGGAAACCGGGACCGGGCGCGGCGCCGATCAGCGCGAGCGTCGCGGCGGAGACCGAGAGGAGGAGCACGAGGGAACGGCGCGGGCCGGTCCGGTCCACGAGGCGGCCGCCGAACGGCGACAGCAGGGCCGCGGTACCGAAGCCGATCGTGGTCGTCAGGCCGAGTACGGCCGGGGAGACGCCCAGTTCGGCCACCAGCCTCGGGCCGAGCGCGCCGAAGAGGAACAGCTGCAGCATCGAGAAGGCCATGGCGCCGGTGAGCAGCGCCGTCAGCATGCGATGGCCTCCGGCGGTCGCCCCGGCGGCAGTGTCGACGCCCGTCCCGGCGGCCTGCCCGGAGACTGCCCCGGCGGCCGGCACAACGGTCGGCCCGGCGGCCGGCATGGCCGTCGTCGCCCGCGGCCCGGATGCGTCCGCGGCCCCGGTCCCTCGCTCCCCCGGCGCCTTCGCCGGTGTGCTCCGCTCCCCCACCGCGCGCTCCGTTCCCACTGCCCCGCCTCCGGTCCGGATCAGGAGTCGGACGGGTGAACGGCCGGGTTCCCGGGGGGTGTTGTGGCGTACGCCACAGCCCTGGCGCCCGCCTAGAGCGGGGCATGAGAAAAGCTGATGCCCTCTGTCCTCGCCCCGGGGTCGGTGCAACGATGACCACGCCATGACTCCGAGTCGATGTTGCCGCGCGGTGCGGGCTGCGATGTTCGCGGCCACCTGCGTGCTGCTCGCATCCCTCGGGCACGTCCTCATGTCCGGGGCCGCCGTGCCGTGGCGGGCGATGGGGGCGGCGTTCGCCGTCACCGCCGTCGCCGGCTGGGGGCTCGCGGGGCGTGAGCGCGGCCTGTTGGCCATCACCTCCGCGACCGTCGGGGTCCAGGCCGCGCTGCACGGCGGGTTCTCGCTCGCCCAGGCGATGGCCGACCGCCTCGCGGTTCCTGCGGCCGCCTCCGCCGGCGCACCCTCCGCCGCCTCGGGTTCCCTCGGGTCGTTACGGGGCCCGGGGGCCTCGGCGGCCGCGGACTCCCTGGGCGATCTCGTCCAGCGGTGGGTCCCGTACCTGCTCTGCTCCCCGCCCGCGCTCCCGGCCGTACCGCCGCCGGGCACCGGCAGCCATTCCGAGCACGCCATGCACTCCATGCACTCCATGGACGCAGCGCACGCGCTGTCCGACGGCTCCGCGGTCTCCATGGCGATGCCCGTGCCCGCGGACATGGCCGCCGGGCACGGCATGGTCTCCATGTCGCCGCTCGGCATGCTCGCCGGCCACCTCCTCGCCGCCCTGCTCTGCGGGCTCTGGCTCGCGTACGGGGACCGGGGCGCCTTCCGCGTCCTGCGCGCCTTCGCCGCACGGCTCCTCGTACCGCTGCGGCCGCTCTTCCGCCTGCCCGCGCCGCCGCACCGGCCGCGTGTCCGCTGCCGCCGGGACCACCGGGCACGGCCCCTGCGCAGCCTCCTGCTCGCCGACGCCCTCACCTCACGGGGTCCGCCTCCCGGGACCGCTGTCATCTGACAGCCGGCTCCCCGACGCGCCACGGGCCCACCGCCCCGCGCCTCGGGCATCGGCCATGCCGTCCGGCTGGCCGTACCCGTTCACGGGCTCCGACGTGCCCCCGCACAGCAGGCACCGGATCCCGGATCCCAGAAGGACATCAGGCGATGACCCCTGCCCTGCTCACCCGCCCGACCGCCGCGACCAGCGCCGCGAGCACTCCCACGCCCAGCGCCGCGACCACGGCGGTCACCGCCCCCGAGGCCTCCGCACGCCACGCCGCCGGCCCCGACGAGGCGGTCACCCTGCTCGCGCTCGCCGCCCGCGACGGCGATCCCGCCGCCGTGGACCGGTTCGTCCGCGCCGTGCAGCGCGACGTCCGCCGCTACGTCTCCTACCTCAGCGCCGACCCGCAGTCCGCCGACGACCTCACCCAGGAGACCTTCCTGCGCGCGCTCGGCAGCCTGCACCGCTTCGAGGGCCGCTCCTCCGCCCGTACCTGGCTGCTCTCCATCGCCCGGCGGACCGTCGTGGACAGCCTCCGCCACAAGGCGGCCCGCCCCAGGATCGCCGACAGAGACGACTGGCAGACCGCCGCCGAGCAGACCCAGCCGCGCGGCCTGCCGGGCTTCGAGGACGGAGTCGCCCTCGCGGAACTCCTGGCGGAGATCCCCGACGAGCGGCGCGAGGTCTTCGTCCTCACGCAGCTCCTGGGCCTCCCGTACGCCGAGGCGGCCCTCATGCTCGGCTGCCCGATCGGCACCGTCCGCTCCCGCGTGGCCCGCGCGCGCTCGTCGCTGATCGACCTGCTCACGGACGCCGAGGCCCCGCTCGCCGCCTGACCGGCCCAGGCCCGCACCCGTGCGCGGCGGAGGCGGCAACGCAGCCGCCCACCACCCCGGATCCCCGACACAAGC
>NZ_JBSGXB010000019.1:0-49816 GCF_053609185.1 Streptomyces sp. NPDC054956
ACGACCTGTTCTCGGTGCTGATGGGTGAGGACGTCGAAGCCCGGCGCTCCTTCATCCAGCGCAACGCCAAGGACGTTCGCTTCCTCGACATCTGAGTCGGCTCAGCTGACCGCCTGAAAGGACTTCTGACCAGCAATGGCCGACGAAACCACCCCCACTGCCGAGAACACCGAGGAAGAGCAGCCCACCATGCGGATCGAGCCCGTCGGGCTCGAGACGGAGATGCAGCGCTCCTACCTCGACTACGCGATGTCCGTCATCGTCTCGCGCGCCCTGCCCGACGTACGGGACGGCCTCAAGCCGGTCCACCGTCGCGTGCTGTACGCGATGTACGACGGCGGCTACCGGCCCGAGAAGGGCTTCTACAAATGTGCTCGTGTTGTCGGCGACGTCATGGGTACGTACCACCCGCACGGTGACTCCTCGATCTACGACGCCCTGGTCCGCCTGGCCCAGCCGTGGTCGCTGCGCATGCCGCTCGTGGACTCCAACGGCAACTTCGGCTCCCCGGGCAACGACCCGGCGGCCGCGATGCGCTACACCGAGTGCAAGCTGATGCCGCTGGCCATGGAGATGCTCCGGGACATCGACGAGGAGACCGTCGACTTCACGGACAACTACGACGGCCGCAACCAGGAGCCGACGGTCCTGCCGGCGCGCTTCCCGAACCTGCTCGTCAACGGCTCCGCCGGCATCGCGGTCGGCATGGCCACCAACATCCCGCCGCACAACCTGCGCGAGGTCGCGGCCGGCGCCCAGTGGGCGCTGGAGCACCCGGAGGCCTCGCACGAGGAGCTCCAGGACGCGCTCATCGAGCGGATCAAGGGCCCGGACTTCCCGTCGGGCGCCCTGGTCGTGGGCCGCAAGGGCATCGAGGAGGCGTACCGGACCGGTCGCGGCTCCATCACGATGCGCGCGGTGGTCGAGGTCGAGGAGATCCAGAACCGCCAGTGCCTGGTGGTCACCGAACTCCCGTACCAGACCAACCCCGACAACCTGGCCCAGAAGATCGCCGACCTGGTGAAGGACGGCAAGGTCGGCGGCATCGCCGACGTCCGCGACGAGACCTCGTCCCGGACCGGCCAGCGCCTGGTGATCGTCCTCAAGCGCGACGCCGTCGCCAAGGTCGTGCTGAACAACCTGTACAAGCACACCGACCTGCAGACGAACTTCGGCGCGAACATGCTGGCGCTGGTGGACGGCGTGCCGCGCACGCTGTCGATCGACGCGTTCATCCGCCACTGGGTGCAGCACCAGATCGAGGTCATCGTCCGGCGCACGCGCTTCCGTCTGCGCAAGGCGGAGGAGCGCGCCCACATCCTGCGCGGTCTGCTCAAGGCGCTGGACGCGATCGACGAGGTCATCGCGCTGATCCGGCGCAGCAACACGGTCGAGATCGCCCGCGAGGGCCTGATGGGCCTGCTGTCGATCGACGAGATCCAGGCGAACGCGATCCTGGAGATGCAGCTGCGCCGCCTGGCGGCCCTGGAGCGGCAGAAGATCGTCGCCGAGCACGACGAACTCCAGGCGAAGATCAACGAGTACAACGCGATCCTGGCCTCGGAGGAGCGTCAGCGCTCCATCGTCAGCGAGGAACTGGCGGCCATCGTCGAGAAGTTCGGCGACGACCGGCGCTCCAAGCTGGTGCCCTTCGACGGCGACATGTCCATGGAGGACCTGATCGCCGAAGAGGACATCGTCGTCACGATCACCCACGGCGGGTACGTCAAGCGCACCAAGACCGAGGACTACCGCTCGCAGAAGCGCGGCGGCAAGGGCGTGCGCGGCACGAAGCTGAAGCAGGACGACCTGGTCGACCACTTCTTCGTGTCCACCACGCACCACTGGCTGCTGTTCTTCACCAACAAGGGCCGCGTCTACCGGTCCAAGGCGTACGAGCTGCCGGACGCCGGCCGCGACGCGCGCGGGCAGCACGTGGCGAACCTGCTGGCCTTCCAGCCGGACGAGAAGATCGCCCAGATCCTCGCGATCCGCGACTACGAGGCCGCCCCGTACCTGATCCTGGCCACCAAGGGCGGCCTGGTGAAGAAGACGGCGCTCAAGGACTACGACTCGCCCCGTTCGGGTGGCGTCATCGCGATCAACCTCCGGGAGACCGAGGACGGCAGCGACGACGAGCTGATCGGCGCCGAGCTGGTGTCCGCCGAGGACGACCTGCTGCTCATCAGCAAGAAGGCGCAGTCGATCCGCTTCACGGCGACCGACGACGCGCTGCGCCCGATGGGCCGCGCCACTTCGGGCGTGAAGGGCATGAGTTTCCGCGAGGGGGACGAACTGCTCTCCATGAGCGTGGTCCGGCCCGGTACGTTCGTCTTCACCGCGACCGACGGCGGCTACGCCAAGCGGACGCCGGTGGACGAGTACCGCGTCCAGGGCCGCGGTGGCCTGGGCATCAAGGCGGCGAAGATCGTGGAGGACCGCGGTTCGCTCGTCGGGGCGCTCGTGGTCGACGAAACGGACGAGATTCTCGCCATCACGCTCGGCGGTGGTGTGATTCGTACGCGCGTCAACGAAGTACGGGAGACCGGCCGTGACACCATGGGCGTCCAGCTGATCAACCTGGGCAAGCGGGATGCCGTCGTCGGTATCGCCCGCAACGCGGAGGCCGGTCAGGATGCTGACGAGGTCGACGACAGCGAGAACGAGATCGGGACCGAAGCGGCTGTCGAAGGACAGGCCGCGGAGGCCGCCGAGGGCACGGAGCCCTCGGCTGGGGAGCACGAGGAGTAAGTCGTGAGTGGAGCCACGGGCGCCGGACCGGCCAAGACTGGAGCGAACGGTGCCCGTGGCGACGCCGCGGACTCCCAGGGGGGAACCGTGACGGACACCCGAGGACCGCAGCCGCCGCAGCCGCAGCAGCCGCCGCAGGCCGGTCCTCAGCAGCCCTACCACCCGCCGCAGGCGTACGCGGTGCCCTCGGGCCCCGGGGCGCCCCGCGGGGCCGGGGACCCGGGTGCGCAGCGCAAGCCGCGCACGGGGGCCCGTACGGCGCCCAGGACGCGCAAGGCGCGGCTCAGGGTGGCCAAGGCCGACCCGTGGTCGGTGATGAAGGTCAGCTTCCTGCTGTCGATCGCGCTGGGCGTGTGCACGATCGTCGCGTCGGTGGTGCTGTGGATGGTCATGGACGCCATGGGCATCTTCTCCAGCGTCGGCGGGACGATCAGCGAGGCGACGGGCTCGAACGAGAGCAACGGCTTCGACCTGCAGACCTTCCTGTCGCTGCCGCGCGTTCTGATCTTCACCTCGGTGATCTCGGTCATCGACGTGGTGCTCATGACGGCGCTGGCGACCCTGGGCGCGTTCATCTACAACCTGTCGGCGGGTTTCGTCGGCGGTGTGGAGCTGACGCTCGCCGAGGACGAGTAGATCTTCCGAAGACGGGGCTGGTGACCTGCGCAGACGGGTCACGGGAACCGATTTTGGAGTCACCGGGTCTGTGCGCTAACCTTCAGAAGTCAGCGCGCAGCGCGGATGGGGCTATAGCTCAGTTGGTTAGAGCGCATCCCTGATAAGGATGAGGCCACAGGTTCAAATCCTGTTAGCCCCACAGTGTCGAAGACCCCCAGGCCCATGGCCTGGGGGTCTTCTTCGTACGGCCAGTTGGGGTACGGGTAGGTCACCGATCGGTATCGGTCGGTGTGTATTGTTGGGCGCCAGAAGTCCCCTACGTCAACGAAAGACGAGGTCGCGCGGTGAAGAAGCTGCTCCTGGTCGCACTGGCCGCCATCGGCGGGCTCCTCGTGTACCGCCAGATCCAGGCGGACCGCGCCGAGCAGGACCTGTGGACGGAGGCAACCGACTCCGTGCCTTCTGGTTCCGGTGTGTGAGACCCAAGGTTGATCCCAAAGCCCCGACTGCCGCTGCGGTCGGGGCTTTGTGCTGCTCTGTGACGAAAAGTTGCGGTATGCAAAGTTTTGACTTGCGTTGGCAAACTCGGGGGTGGGTGTGATGGAGCGGGTACCGCGGAGGGCACGCAGAGCCGTGGGGGCGGGGGTAGCGGCCTTGTGCCTGCTGGCCGCACTGCCGGGGGCCGCGGTCGCCGCGGCCGCCGCGGGGACCTCGCAGCCGGTGCCCCCGTACCGGGGCGCGGAGGGGGCGAAGGCGGTCGAGGGGAAGCCCTCCACGGCCGGTGCCCCGCTGCTGGAGGCCGGCTCGGTCTACAAGGACGCGATCGCGCCGGGCGAGCGCTACTACCGGCTCTTCCTCGACGACCGCTCCACCGTGTACGTCTCCGGGGTGCTGCAGCCTCCCGCGGGCGCGAAGGTCGGCTACAGCGACGGCATCGAGGTGCAGGTCGTGAACACCGAGCTCCGCTACTGCCCGGGCAATCCCGGCAGGGCGGACTTCGGCTACGACCCCGTCCCCATCAGTGCCGTGGGGGTGCGGATGCTCCAGGAGGACTCCGCCTGCCAGCAGGCCGGCACCTACTACGTCAAGGTCACCCGTACGGCGTCCAAGGACGCGGACCCCGCCGCCTGGCCCCTGGAGCTGCGGGTCCAGCGCGAACCCGGCCTCGGCGGCGGCAGCGCGCCCACCACCGCGCCCAGCGTCTGGCCGTCGGCCGCGCCGACCCTGCCGGGCAGCGATCCCGCGCCGCGGGCCGGCGGGACCGGCTTCAACGACGCGCGGGCCCTGCGCAGCGGGGTGTGGAGCGACGACCTGCGGCCGGGCCAGACCCGCTTCTACCGGGTGCCGCTCGACTGGGGGCAGCAGCTGGGGCTCGGGGCCGAACTGTCCGCCGCCCAGCTGACGAAGTCGTCCGGCTCGGCCTCGTACGGGCTCACCGTCTCGCTGTACACCCCGTACCGGGGCCTGGTCGACTACAAGGACGCCTCGTACGACGGCAAGCAGGCGAGCGTGACCCTGCCGAGGACGGCGCCGGTGGCGTACGAGAACCGCTTCTCCGGCGACCGGAAGGTGGGGCCGGTCCGGGTGGCCGGCTGGTACTACGTCACCGTGACCATGGCCGGGAAGGTCGGGGAGTTCACCGAGGACGCGGTGCCCGTGCCGCTGACCCTGCGCCTGGAGGTCATCGGCGCCGCGGGCAAGGCCCCGGCCTACAAGGAGGGCCTCTCGCCCGCCGGGTTCGGGGTCGGTGCGGAGGACCGCGCCGCTGCCAAGGACGGGACCACGGCCGTGGAGGCCGCCGCGGCCGCCGCGAACCGCTCGGTGATGCGGGTGGTCGCGGGCTCCGGGTTCGCCGCCGGGACGGTGCTGCTGCTCGTGCTCGGCGGCTGGATCCTGCTGGCCCGCAGGCGGACGGCCTAAGCCCTGTGCCCGCCCGGCGGTCAGAGCTGGGTCAGGGCCCAGACGCCGACGGCGAAGCAGAGCAGCGCGGCGAGGACGAAGCCGGCGGTGACCTTGCGGGACGGCGGAGCGAAGGAGCCCGTACGGGGCTGCGCGGGCGGCTCACCGTACGGGGAGGCGTACGGGTGCGGGGCGGTCGGCGCGGCCTGTGCGCTCCGCGGGGCGGGCGCGGGCGGCGGGAGGTGGAAACTGCCCGTCTCCGAGGGCCCGAAGGCCCCCGCGGGGGCCGGGAGGGGAGCCGTGGCGGGGGAGTCCGCGGGCTGGGCGGGCACGGTGGGGCCGGTCGGCACGGCCGTGCGGGTCGGCTCGTACGCGGTGTCGCGCGGAGCCTCGTGCGCGGCCTCGCGCGCGGCCTCGTACGGTGCTTCGCGCACCGCGTCCTGCGGGGCGCGGGGGGCGAAACCGGCCGGGACCGGGCCCAGTTGGTCGAAGACCTCCACCGGGACCTCGTCGGGCGCGGGCGGGGGCAGCAGCTCCACGGCCTCGGCAAGGGCCTTGCGCGCCCCTGTGGCCGTCTTGAACCTGCTCTGGGGGTCCGGCTGGAGCAGCGCGGCCAGGACCTCCCACAGTGGCGCGGGAACGCCCTCGGGGGCGCTCGGGGTGCCGTGGGCGAGGAAGTGCTCCACGAGGGCCTGGGAGTCGGGCTTGGTGCCCTTGAGGAGGTAGAGGCCCACCAGTCCGACCGCGAACAGGTCGGCGGGGAAGTCGGGTTCGGCCCCGAGGAGTTGTTCGGGCGCGAGATAGCCCGGCGTGCCGACCACGAAGGCGGTCTCGGTCAGCCGGGGCTCGCCCTTGCGCATGGCGATGCCGAAGTCGGACAGCCGCAGGTGCGGCCGCCCGGTTCCAGTGGCCTCCATCAGGATGTTGGCCGGTTTGATGTCGCGGTGGACGACGCCCTCCGCGTGGACCGCCGCCAGCCCCGACAGGAGCTGGTCGAGCAGCGTGCACACGAACCGGGGCGGCAGGGCCCCGTAGTCCCCGATCACATGGGCGAGGGAGCCGCCGGCGACGAGGTCCATGGTGAACAGGACCTTGTCGTCGTCCGCCGCCCAGCTGGCCGGGGCCAGTACGTGCGGGTGATCGATCCGCAGCGCCTGTTCGCGGATGAACCGCAGCAGGGTGTGGGCATCGCTCTGCAGGAGGACCTTCGCCGCGACGTAACGGCGGCGCCGGTGGTCCCAGGCACGCCATACGGCTCCCGCGCCGCCACGTCCGACCGGGTCGATCAGTTCGTACCGGCCGGCGAAGATCTCACCCATTGCTGCGCCCGTCCCCCGTCGTCAGCCGCGTCAGCCGCGTGTCAGTTCTGGTGGGCCTCGTAGTGGGCGACCGCGTCCGAGGTGCGGCCCGCTCCGTACACCCGGAGGAACTCTGCCAGTTCCGGGTGGCTGGGGGCGAGGGTGTCCGCCGCTTCGATGATGTCGCCGGCCGCCGAGACCGAGCGCAGCAGCGACTGGATCTCGCGGACCACGCGCTTGACGGTGGGTGCGCCGGAGCCGGTGGCGGACTGGCCGGTGCTGTTGCTGAGGACGGAACCTCCCTGGGTCTTCTTGATCTCGTCCATCCGGTCGGTCGCCTCGGCGGCGCTGACGCTCCCGTCGGACACCTGGCCGGCCAGGTCCTGGAGAGCCTGCACCCGCTGGACCACGGCGGGGTTGCCGATCTTGGCACGCTGTCCGCTCATCAGCTGGGACAGCATCGGCGCCGACAGCCCGAGGACGGCAGCGAGGCGGGCCTGGTTCAAGCCGAGGTCATCTATGAGCCGGCGGAAGAGCGCGCCCAACGGCTCCCCGTACCAACTGCGCTGGAGTTCCCGGGCTCTGGCCGTAGCCTCTTGCTGTACTGCGTCCACTCTTACTACTCCCCTTCGCTGGTGCGAACCTCGCGAGCATCTTACGGAGAGTGGTCGCGGGGCGGGAGTCCCTATCATTTTGCGGGATGAGGGGGTACACCCGGTACTCTGTCTTGCGGAACGGTCACTCCCTCCCGGGGGACTGGCATGTCCACTTTCGGGGCCTTAGCTCAGTTGGTAGAGCGCTGCCTTTGCAAGGCAGATGTCAGGAGTTCGAATCTCCTAGGCTCCACTTTTCACACCCCCTTCGACCTGCGGAAACGCGGTCGGAGGGGGTGTTTTCGCGTTCCGCCGGGCCGAGGGGGCCCGCGGGCTCGCCCCGGGGTGGGGGTGCGGGCGGACCGGGGCGTTTGTATCGGGTGGGTATCGGGGGGCGCTTGATTCGGGCTCGGGTGGGGCGGAAGGGTTGCCATGTCCGGTTTCTGGCCTATCGTTCCTTTCGGGTCGCCGGGCTCTTCCGGACCTTCCGGCCCGCCCGAACAGGAGTCGTCCGCTCGTGTCTTCGCCCGACCAGGTCTCCGCGCCGCCCGTACGCGTGCTGCTGGTGGAGGACGACGAGCTCATGCGGCGGTCCTTCACCGTCGCCCTGGAGCGGTACGGCTATGACATGACGGCCGCCGCCGACGGGCTCACGGGGCTCGAGCTCTTCCGCGACGGGGAGTTCGATCTGCTCGTCCTGGACGTGATGCTGCCCGGGCTGGACGGGATCGGGCTGTGCCGCAGGGTGCGGGAGACCAGCCTGGTGCCCGTCCTGATGATGTCGGCCCGCGGTGACGGGCTCGACGTCGTCGCCGGGCTGGAGGCCGGGGCCGACGACTACGTGGTCAAGCCCGTGGACACCTTCGTGCTCGTCGCGCGCATCCGCTCGCTGCTGCGGCGGGCGACCTACGCGCCCGCCTCCCGGCCCGGTGCGGTCGCCGCGGGCGAGGAGCCCGCGGCGGAAGGGGAGCGGCTGGTCTTCGGGGACCTGGCCATCGACACCGGCGGGCTGGAGGTGTCCGTCGGCGGGAACCCGGTGGCGCTGACCCCGACCGAGCTGAAGCTGCTGCTGGAGTTCGCCGCCCACCCGGGCATCGTGCTGGAGCGGCACACCCTGCTGCGCAACGTCTGGGACTACGGCTGGGACGGCGACAGCCGGGTCGTGGACCTGTGCGTGCAGCGGCTGCGCGGCAAGCTGGGCCGGGAGCGGATCGAAACGGTCCGTGGGTTCGGCTACAAGCTCAGGCGTTGAGTCGAGGTGACCGTGGGTTTCTTCGGGCGGTTGCGGTCGGGGCGGATGTCCCTGCGGTGGAAGATCGCCGCGCTGGCCGCGGCCACGGGCTGCCTGGTCGCGGTGGCGGTCGGCATGCTCGTGCACTTCTGGACCAAGGACGACATCGAGGGCCAGGCCGAGATGCAGGCCTTCAACAGCGTGTACTCGGCCATGGACGTCTACCGGCGCACCGGAGCCCTCACCGACGGCGCACAGCTCGATCCGCCCGATCTGCCCGCCAAGCTGGAGCGCCCGTCCGACGACGACCGGCACACGGCCTACGACAAGGGCGTGGACGGGGTCACGGCCCCGGGCGTCTGGGGCGCCCAGCGGGTCGGCGGGCCGGGCAGTCCGGTGCTCGCGGTCCGCGTGAGCATGAACTCGGGGCTGTACTCGCTGCGCCAGCTCGACGTGACCATGGTGGTGGCCTCGGCGGTCGCGCTCGCGGCGGCCATGCCGCTGGCGGCGTACGGGGCCGGGCTGCTCGCCCGGCGGCTGCGGCGGGTCTCCGAGACCGCGGTCCGGATCTCCGCCGGGGACCTGGACGCCCGGACCGGGCCCACCCGGCGGCGCGACGAGGTGGACGACATCGCCGCCACCGTCGACCGCATGGCCGACAGCCTGAGCCGGCAACTGCGCGACGAGCGGCGGTTCACCGCGGACGTGGCCCACGAACTGCGCACGCCGGTGGGTGGGCTGTTGGCCGCGGTGGACCTGCTGCCGGGGGGTGAGACGGAGGATCTGCTGCGGGGGCGCGTGCGGGATCTGCGGGGGCTGGTCGAGGACTTGCTGGAGATTTCCCGGCTGGACGCGGGGGCGGAGCGGGCCGAGCGGGTGCGGGTGCCGCTCGGGGAGGTGGTTGCTGAGGCGGTGGCGCGGACCGGGCTGGAGACCGGGGTCAGTGTCGTCGAGGAGGGGGCGGGGGCTGCCGCGGAGACCGTGGAGACCGTGGAGACCGATCCGCGGCGGCTCGAGCGGATCGTCGGGAATCTCGTCGTCAATGCGCATCGGCACGGGGGTGGGCCGGTGGAGGTCACCGTCGAGGGGCGGACCGTCGTCGTGCGGGACCATGGGCCCGGCTTCCCGGAGGAGCTGTTGCGGGATGGGCCGCGGCGGTTCCAGACGGGTGCGGCCGAGCGGGGGGCGGGGCACGGGCTGGGGCTGACCATCGCCCTGGGGCAGGCTCGGGTGCTCTCGGCGGAGCTCCGCTTCGAGAACGCTCCTGGCGGCGGGGCCGTGGCCACCCTGCGGTTGCCCGGCTGATCGCAGCGAAAGATCTGGGGCTCCGCCCCGGACCCCGCGCCTCAAACGCCGGCCGGGCCGGGTTTGCGACTGGTCGCTACGCAACCGATACGAAGCGGAGCGGGGGTCGATGCACGGTGGGGCGGGGGGCGATACGTTCGGGCGGGAGTCTTCGGGTGGCACTTTCCGCGCCCTAAGAGGAGTAACTGCCCGTGATCGTCAACTCCCTTGTCCCGCAGGCTCCGTACTCGTCGGCCGGGGTCGCGGCTTGCGTCACCGATCTGTCGAAGGTCTACGGGAGCGGGGACACCCGGGTCGTCGCGTTGGACCGGGTGAGCGTTTCGTTCAAGGAGGGCGAGTTCACGGCGATCATGGGGCCCTCCGGCTGCGGGAAGTCCACCCTGATGCACTGTGCCGCCGGGCTGGACTCGGTCAGTTCCGGTTCCGTGCGCATCGGGACCACCGAGCTGAGCGCGCTCGACGACGAGCGGCTGACCCGGTTGCGCCGTGACCGGGTCGGGTTCGTGTTCCAGGCGTTCAACCTGCTGCCGACGCTGACCGCGCTGGAGAACATCACGCTGCCGCTGACCGTCGCCGGACGCCGGCCCGACCGGCAGTGGCTGGACCGGGTGGTTTCCATGGTGGGGCTCCGCGACCGTCTCGGGCACCGGCCCGGGCAGCTGTCCGGGGGTCAGCAGCAACGCGTGGCGGTGGCCCGGGCGTTGGTCTCGCGGCCCGCGATCATCTTCGGTGACGAGCCCACCGGCAACCTCGACTCCCGGGCCGGCGGCGAGGTCCTGGGCTTCCTGCGCGATTCGGTGCGCGAACTGGGCCAGACCGTGGTCATGGTGACCCACGACCCCGTGGCCGCCGCCCATGCCGACCGGGTGGTCTTCCTCTCCGACGGGCGGCTGGTCGACGAGATGGTGCGGCCCACCGCGGAGCGGGTCCTGGACCGGATGAAGGCCTTCGACCCCGGCTCGGGGACGAGCTGATCCGCCTGCGCCGCCGGACCGTTCCCGTACCGAACCCCGCTCGTCCGTTGTGTCGAGCCCGCCTCCTCTGGATTCGCACCCCCATGCTCCGTACCGCACTGCGCAACGTGTTCGCGTACAAGGCCCGCCTGTTGATGACCGCGTTCGCGGTCATGCTGGGCGTCACCTTCATCACCGGCAGCCTCGTCTACGGCGACAGCCTGAAGCAGACCGCCGTCGACCGGGTGACGGCGGGCTACGACCGCATCTCCCTCGACGTCGCCCCCGACACCGTTCCCGGCTCCCCGCCGGCCACCCTCGACGCCCGCACCGTGAGCCGCCTGGCCGAGGTGCCCGGTGTCGCCGCCGTCGCGGGCCGGGTGAGCGGATTCGCCGCCGTCCCCGACCGTGAGGGGCGGCTGCTCGGCGACGGCATGCACCGGCAGGGCGGCAACTTCGCCCCGGGCCGGGACGGTGTCGACCCCGCGTACCGGTTCATCGAGGGGACCGGTCCGGCCGGGGAGCAGGAGATCGCGCTCGACCAGGCCAGTGCCGCCGAAGGTGGTTACCGGGTCGGGGACACCGTGCGGGTGGGGAGCAACTCGGGCGCGGCCTCGTACCGGCTCAGCGGCGTTTTCCGTACCGACGCCTCCAAGCTTCCCGTCGGGGGCAGTCTGATCCTGTTCTCCGACGCCGTCGCCCAGCGGCTGTTCCTGGAGCCGGGCCGGTACACGCACATCGAGATCACGGCCGCTTCCGGCACCGATGCCGTCCAGCTCCGCAGCCGTGTCGAAGCGGTGCTGCCCAAGGACACCGGCGTGGCCACCGGTGCGCAGCTCGCCCGGATCCAGGCCAACCTCGCCTCCAGCGACAGCGACACCATGAGCCAGATCATGGTGGGCTTCGCGGCGGTCGCCCTCTTCGTGGCCGCTTTCCTCATTTCCAACACCTTCACGATGCTGGTCTCCCGGCGCACCAGGGAGCTGGCGCTGATGCGGGCCGTCGGCGCCTCGCGCAAGCAGGTGCGGCGCGTTCTCCTGGTGGAGTCCGTTCTCGTCGGCGCGATCGCCTCCGTGGCCGGCATCGTCGCGGGTACCGGGGTCGCCGCTCTGCTCCAGAGCGTGTTCGCTCCCGCCGAGGCTCCGGCCGCGCCGCTGGTGCTGCTGCCGAGCACCGTGATCATCGCGCTGGTGGCCGGCACCGCCCTGCCCGTGATCGCGGCTTGGGTCCCGATCCGCCGGGCCATGGCCATCCCGCCCGTCGCCGCGCTCGGCGCGGCCGAGCCCGCGGAGCCCGCGCGGACCGGCTCGCTGCGCACCGGCATCGGCGGCGCACTGGTGCTCACCGGCACGGCCTCCGTGCTGTACGGGGCCCTGGCGGCGGGCAAGGACGCCCGGACCGTGATCGGGCTCGGCGCGGGCCTCACCCTGGCCGGCACGATCCTGCTGATCCCGCTGCTGTCCAGGCCGTTCGTGGCCCTGCTGCGGCCGCTGCTGCTGCGCGTGAGCCCGGTGCACGGGGACCTCGCCGCCCGCAACACCGTGCGCGATCCCCGCCGTACGGGCGCCACCGCCGCCGCGCTCGCCATCGCGCTCGCGCTCGCCTCGGGCCTGTCCGTGCTCGGGGCCTCCGCCACCCGGTACCTCGACGGTGCGACCACCCGGGACTTCAGCGCCGACTATCTGGTGAAGGGGGCCTCGGGCGGGCAGCGGATGACCCCGGCCACCGCCGCGCTGCTCAAGGGCCTGCCCGGGGCCTCGTACAGCCCGCTCAACCAGTCCACCGAGTACCGGATCGGTGGGGTCTCCTCGGTCCTGACCGGCGTCGACCCCGCCACCATCGGTCACCTGCTGCACTACGACGTGGTCGAGGGCTCCCTGGACGGCCTGGCGAAGGGCCAGGTCGCCGTGGCCGACTTCAAGGCCCGGGCGCACGGCTGGAAGGTGGGCCAGACCCTGCCCCTGGAGCGGCGGGGAGAGCGGGGCGAGATCACCATCGGCGCGGTCTACCACGCGCAGGAGCAGAGCAATCTGCTGCCCAGCATCACCGCCCCCGATTCCCTGGTCGCCCGCTACGACTCCACGCCGAACACCGACTCGATCGTCGTCGACGTGTCGGGCGGACCCGGCCGGGCCGCGTTCGCGAGCGTCACCAAGGCGCTGGGCGACAACCCCGCCCTGTCCGTCCTCGACGCGGACGGCATCCGCGCCGAGGACACCAGCGGCATCGGCGACCAGCTGAACGTCTTCTACGCCCTGCTCAGCATGGCCCTGGTGATCGCCGCGCTGGGCATCGCCAACACCCTCGCGATGTCCGTGCTCGAACGCGGCAAGGAGATCGGCACGCTCCGCGCCATCGGACTGGACCGCACCGGAGTGACCCGGATGATCCGTACGGAGGCGCTGCTCGTGGGCGCCCTCGGTGCGGTCGCCGGCACGGTCATGGGCGTGTTCACGGGCTGGGCCATGAGCCGCACCCTCGCGGAGACCGTCGCGGGCTACGCCCTGGTGATCCCCTGGGGACGGCTCGCCCTCGGGGTGCTGCTCGCCCTGGCGGGGGCGCTGCTCGCCTCGCTCTGGCCGGCCCGCAGGGCCGCCCGCGTCGACATCCCCGCCGCGACCGCCGCGCAGTAGCCGCTGCCCGGCCACGACGGGCCCGGACCGGCGGGGCATTTCCTGCCGGGCAGGTTGTGGCCAGCGGCTTCCCCTGACGCCGTGCCGCCGCGGTTCCTAACGTGGACCAGTCGGCAGTGCACGGCGATCGGGGGAGGCTGCTGTGGTGTTCTGGCACCAGGACGACGCGTTCGCGCGGTTGGACATGATGCTCAAGGCCTGCGAGTCGGGTGCCGCGAGCATCGCGCTCGTGGAGGGGCCCGCCGGGTGCGGGAAGTCCGAGCTGGTGCAGGAGTTCGCGGAACTCGCCGTGCGCGGCGGGGTCACGGTCCTGCGGGCCGCCGCGGCGCCCGGCGAACAGGACGTGGAGCACGCGGTGCTGCGCCGCCTGGTCGCGGCGCTGCCGCCGGGCACGCTGCCGGAGGGCGGCGGGATCCCCGCGGTCCACGTGTTCGAGGAGGCGCTGCGGGGGCTCGCCGGCCGGGGCACCGTCATGGTCTGTGTCGACGACCTCCACCACGCGGACGCGGCCTCGCTCGGCCATCTCCTGCACCTGGCACGGTCGTTGCGGGGGCTCCCGCTGCTGATGGTGCTCGCGCAGTCGCCCGGCCAGGGCGGCGCGGAGACCTCCCGGGCGCGTACGGAGTTCCTGCGCCATCCCGGCTTCGGCTGGATCAGGCTCGGCTGCCTCGACCTCGGCGCCACCGCCGAGGTGCTGGCCCGGCACACCGGCGCGCCGGTCTCCGACACCTTCGCCGCGCACCTGCACCGGATCACCGGAGGCAACCCGCTGCTGCTGAAGGCACTGCTCACCGAGTACCCCGTACCGGTGCGCGGGGCCCGGCGGTGGCCCGCGCCGCTGCCCGGCGGGCCGTTCGCCGAGGCCGTCGCGGTCTGCCTGCGGCGCAGCGGGCCCGAGGCGCGGCGGCTGGCCGCGGCCATCGCCGTACTCGGCGAGGAGGCCACCGCCGGACTCGCCCGCGCGCTGGCCGGTACGACGCTGCACGCGGCCCGGGGCGCGCTGTCCGTCCTGGACGGCACCGGGCTCACCGACGGCTACCGGCTGCGCCACCCGGCCGCGGCCGCGACCGTACTGGACGACACCGATCCGGCCGAACGGGCCCGCCTGCACTGGAAGGCGGCCCGCGTCCTGCACGACGGGCAGGCCCGCGCCGGGGTCGTGGCCGGGCACCTGCTCGCCGCCGTGGACGTACCCGGATCGCGCGAGGCGGGCGCCGGCTGGGCGGTGCCCGCGCTGCGCGAGGCCGCCCGCCAGGCACTGCTCGACGACGACTGGTCGTACGCCGCCTCCTGCCTCGGACGCGCCCGCGAGCTGTGCGGGGAGGAGTCCCTGCGCCTGGACATCGACCTGCAGCTCGCCGCCGTCACCTGGCGCGGCAACCCCGCCGCCGCCGAGGCGCACCTGTCCGCTCCGCTGGCCGCGATGCGGGCCGGCGCGCTCACGCCCGCCCAAGCGGGCCTGCTGGCGCGGCTGCTCGTCTCGCAGGGCCGGATCGAGAGCGCCGCCGAAACCCTGGAGCGCACCGCCCCCCGTCCTTCCCAGGGCACCGAGGGGGAGCAGCCGCCCGCGCCGCGGGAGGATCCGCTGCGCCAGCTCTACGCGCTGCCCCCGGCCGCCGGCCGGGACCAGGCCGGGGCGGGCGCCCCCGGCAGGCTGCGCGACTGCGCCGCGCTGTGGGCGCACCCGGGCGGTACGTCCGGTGACCTCGCGGCGGTGGAACGGCTGCTCAAGGCCACCCCGCTCGCGCACACCACCTTCGACCCGCTCACCCAGGCCGTCCGCACCCTGCTCCACGCCGACCAGGCGGACCGGGCCGCGGTGTGGTGCCAGAAGCTCCAGGCGCAGACCGATCCGGTCAACACCCCGGGCTGGTACGCGGCGTTCGGGCATCTGCACGCCGAGGCGCTGCTGCGCACCGGCGACCTGGAGGGCGCCGCCCGGGAGGCGGCGGCGGCCGTGACCGCCGTCGCGGGGCGCGGTTCGGTGTTCCTCTTCGCGCCGCTGGCCACCGAAGTACTGGCGCTCACCGCCATGGGCCGCTTCTACGAGGCGGCTCGCCGCCTCGAACTGCCGGTTCCCGAGGAGCTGTTCGCCAGCGTGCACGCCATCGGCTACCTGCGGGCGCGCGGCCACTACTACCTGGCCACCCACCGCCCGCAGGCCGCGGTCGGTGAGTTCCTCGACGCGGGCCGGCTGGCCCGCCGGTGGAACCTGGACCGGGCCCGGTTCGCCCCGTGGCGCGCCGACGCGGCCGAGGCGCTGCTCCAGCTGGGGGAGCACCGGCAGGCGGAGCGGTTCCTGGCGGAGCAGCTGTCGATGGCCGAGGTCCGCAGTGCGCGCGTGCACGGGGTCTCGCTGCGGCTGCGCGCCGCGGTGGGCGAGCCCGCCCAGCGGCCCAAGGTGCTCGGCCGGGCGGTGGAGGAGCTGCGCGGCTCCGGGGACCGTCTCGAACTCGCGCGGGCCCTGGCCGATCTGGGCCGCTCGCTGCAGCTGGTCGGCGAGGGCACCCGGGCCGGGATGGTCACCCGGCGGGCCTGGCAGCTGGCCGCGGACTGCGGGGCCGGTCCGCTGTGCGAGCAGATCCTGCCCGGGCAGACCCGGGTGGTGCCCGGGGCCGGGTCCGAGGAGCGGGCCCCGGTGGCGGACGCGAGCCGGCTCAGCGAGTCGGAGCGGCGGGTCGCGGCGCTGGCCGCGTACGGGTACACCAACCGGGAGATCTCCGGGAAGCTGTACATCACCATGAGCACGGTGGAGCAGCACCTGACCCGCGCGTACAAGAAGCTGAACATCACCCGCCGTCAGGAGCTCCCGATGGACCTGCAGATGGACGTGCAGGCGGAGGAGCAGGAGCCGGCGAAGGCGGGCTGAGCCGCCGGCCTCGTATGCCGTATCCCGTGCGGGAACGCGGAAGGCGCTGTCATAGGAGCCCCCCGGTCGGGGGATCCGACGACAGCGCCTTCTCGTGCGTCCGAGGACCGCTCAGCCCGTGGTGGCCCGGGCCCGCCAGACCCCGGGGCGGACCTCGGACCAGTCCTCGCGGTGCTCGCCGCCGCCCAGCCGGTTCAGCCAGCGCCGGGCGTAGGACTCCAGGCGCCGGTCGCCCAGGGCCGAGGCCAGGGTCAGGCACTGGCCGAAGTGGGTCTCGGCCGCGCCCGGGAGCCGGGTCTCCACGGCCAGCAGGCCCCGCACCCGGCTCAGTTCCCAGCGGCCCCGCATGTCCTCGGGCACCTCGTCGAGCAGCGGGTCCAGCAGCCGGGCCGCGTCGGCCGGCGCACCCTCGTCCAGCCGCAGGTCCACCAGGCCGGCCAGGGCCCGCACCCGTTCGGGGCCGGTCTCGGCGGACGCGGCGGGGCCGGCGGTCTCGACGGCGCGCAGGGCCTGCCGGTAGTGCTCCCCGGCCTCCTCCAGGCGGCGGCGCTGCCAGGCCAGGTCGCCGAGCGAGCGCAGCTGCCGTGCCTCGGCGGCTCCGTCGCCGAGCCGCCGGGCCGCGTCCAGGGCCGTGGTGTGGCAGCGCTCCCAGACGTCCCAGGCGGCCAGCGCCTCCAAGAAGGGGGCCATGCCGTCGGCGAGCCGGACCGTCTGCGGCCACAGCCCGGCGCGGTGGGCCCGTACGAGGGCGTCCGCCAGCTGCGGGCCGCGCTGCTCGAACCACTGCAGGGGGTGCAGTCCGTCCAGGTGTCCGGCGTGCTGCGCGGCTTCCAGTCCGCCGGCCAGCGCCTCGCACAGCCGGGCCGTCGCCTCGTGCGCGACCGTGGCCGGCTCCTCCTCGGCGAGCCGCTGCGCCGCCAGCAGCCCGAGCAGCTCGGGCAGCCGGTAGCCGCCCTCGGGCAGGGCCAGCAGCAGGCCCGCCTCGACCAGGGACTCCAGGGAGCCCTCGGCGCGCGCGGCGGTCGATCCGAGGGCGGCGGCCGCGGTGTCCGCGGCGAACGGGCCGGAGGGCACCGCGCCCAGCAGGCGGAACGCGGCCCGGTCGGCCTCGTCCGCCCCCGCGTAGGCCGCGTGCAGCACCTCGTAGCACTCCTCGTCCGCCGTGCGCAGTTCGGCGAGCCTGGTCTCCCGGGGCCGCAGCCGGTCGGCCAGGGCGGTGGTGGTCCAGCGCGGGTGCGAGGCCAGCCGGGCGGCGACCGCCCGCAGGGCCAGCGGCAGCCCGCCGCACAGTGCGGTCAGCTCCTCGCTCGCCTCGTCGTCGGCGAGCAGGGTGCGGCCGGCGGCGGGCCCGAGCGGTCCGAGCGGCAGGGTCTGCACGCCGAGGGCGGCCGTTCCGCGCGGCAGCCCGCGGCAGGTGGCCAGGACCACGCAGCCCGGTGCTGAGGCCAGGAGCGGGCGCAGCTGCGCGGCCGAGGCCACATCGTCCAGGACCAGCAGGACGCGCCGGCCCTCGGTCAGGCGCCGCAGCAGTGCGGCGAGTTCGTCCTCGTCCCGCGGGAGCGTGCCGGTGGTGCCGAAGGCCCGCAGTGCGGAGGCCAGGGTCTCGGCTCCGGCGGTGCGGCCGTCGCCCCCGGTGCGCGCCCGTACGAGGACCCGGCCGTCGGGGAACGCGGCGGCGGCCCGGTGCGCCGCGGCGGCGGCCAGGGCCGTCTTGCCCGAACCGGCGGGGCCGCTGACCAGCACGCAGCCGCCGGCCGGTGCGTCCTCCAGCAGGGCTTCCAGCTCGGTGAGTTCCGCGTCCCGGCCGGTGAACAGCGGGTCGGGCTGCGGGAGTTCTGTCACCGGGAGTTCCGGTAGGGCGGGAGCCGGGGCGGGGGCGGCGGCCCGCGCGGCGGAGGCGGCGGACGGGCGCAGCAGCGCGGGGTCTCCGGTCAGGATGCGGCTGTGCAGCTGCTGGATCTGCCGGCCCGGTTCGATGGCCAGGTCGTCGACGAGGGTGCGGCGCAGCTTGGCGAAGGTCTCCAGGGCGTCGGCCTGCCGGCCGGTGCGGTAGAGGGCGACCATCAGGTGCGCGTGGAACTCCTCGTGCATCGGCAGTTCGGCGGTCAACGCACGGAGTTCGCCCAGCAGTTCCTGGTGGCGTCCGAGCTGGAGCTCGGCGCGCACCCGCTGCTCCAGCGCGGCCGTGCGCACCTCGGAGAGGCGTACGGCCATGCTGTCCAGCAGCGAGCCGTGCGGGGTGTCCGACAGCAGCGGGCCGCGCCACAGCTCCAGGGCCCGGCGCTGAAGGTCGGCGGCGCCGGTGTGGTCGCCGGCCGCCAGCGCCTCGCGGCCCCGTGCGTGCAGGTCCTCGAAGACCGAGAGGTCCAGCTGTCCGGGGTCGAGGCGGAACAGGTAGCCGGGGGAGCGGGTCTGCAGGAGTTCGCCGCCCGCCTGCGGATCGGCGTCGCGGAGCATCTTGCGCAGCTGGGAGATGTACACCTGGAGGGTGGTCATCGCGGTGCGCGGCGGCTGTTCCCCCCACAGTTCGTCGATGAGGCTGTCGACGGAGACGACCTCGTTGACGCGGACCAGCAAGGTGGCCAGCACCACGCGCACCTTCGCGGCGCGCGGGGTCAGTACCCGCACGTCCGGGCCGGCCGAGCGCACTTCCATGGGACCAAGAACCCGAAAACGCAATTGAACCCCCCCGTTCGCTTGGTCCACCCACTCTAGGTCGGGCGCACCCCCGGACTTCGGACAGGCACCCCCCTATTTCCGGCCTCTCGGAGGACGGGTCCGGCCCCTCGGACACGGGCCGCAAGGGCTGCTTTAGCCCCCGCGTGGAGGATGCGGACCCAGGGAGAGGGGCCTCCGGAGCACCCTCGGCGTCCCGTTGGTACCGCGCGAGAGGGCAGAGGCCTTGACCAGTTGGTCCACCTTCACCGAGGCGGTGCGGCAGCGCGCCGGGGAACGCGGAGGGGCGGACGCGCACGTGTTCCTCCACGACGACGGCACCGCCGAGCACGTGAGCCGCGCCGCGCTGGACACCGGGGCCCGCGCCCTCGCGGTACGCCTGCGCGACCTGGGCGTCCGGGGCGAGCCGGTCCTGCTGCTGTATCCGCCGGGCGCCGAGTTCCTGCGGGCCTTCACCGGCTGCCTGTACGCGGGGGCGGTGGCCGTGCCCGCCCCGCTCCCGGGCGAGCGGGGCGAACGGCTCCAGCGGGTGTCCGGCATCCTGCGGGACTCCGGGGCGCGGCTGGTGCTGACCGACGCGGCGAGCGCCGCCGAGGTGTCGATGTGGCTGGCGATGGCGGGCCGCGGCGAGGTGGTGTGCCTGGCCACCGACGTGATCACCGCGGGCGGGGGCCCCGGTCCGGGCGCCGGCGCGTACGAGGACCCGGGCACCGGCCCCGACGACCTGGCCCTCCTCCAGTACACCTCCGGCTCGACCTCGCGGCCGCGCGGGGTGATGGTCAGCCACCGCAACCTGCTGGCCAACCAGGAGGCCTTCCGGCAGGCCTTCGCGACCACCCCGGACGACCGGTTCCTCAGCTGGCTCCCGCACTACCACGACCTGGGCCTCATCGGTCAGTTGCTGCATCCGCTGTGGCTGGGCGCCACCTCCGTGCAGATGTCCCCCGCCTCCTTCGTACGGCGTCCCGCGCGCTGGCTGAGCGCGGTGGACGCCTACGGGGCGACCGTCTGCTCCGCCCCCGACTTCGCGTACGACCTGTGCGTACGGCGGGTCACCGACGAGCAGCTCGCCGGGCTGGACCTGTCGCGCTGGCGCGTCGCCATCAACGGCGCCGAACCGGTGCGCCACCGCACCCTGGAGGCCTTCGCGGACCGGTTCGCCGCCACCGGCTTCCGCCCCGGGAGCCTGTGCCCGGCCTATGGTCTGGCCGAGGCCACCCTCTTCGTCTCCGGCGGGGAGCCGGGCGCCCCCGCCGCCCGGCGCACCGTGGACGCGGCGGCCCTGGAACGCCACGAGCTGCGGCCGGCCCGCGCGGGGGAGCCCGTACGGACCCTCGTGAGCAGCGGCCGGGTGCGCGGGCACGAGCTGCGCGTCACCGGACCCGACGGGCGGCGACTGCCCCCGGGGCGGGTGGGGGAGATCGAGCTGCGCGGCGACAGCGTGGCCCGGGGCTACTGGCACGACCGGGAGGAGACCGGGCGGACCTTCGGGGCCGGGTCGCACGGCGGTCCGGGTACCGGGGCGGGCGGCGGTTCGGGCGCCTTCCTGCGCACCGGGGACCTCGGCGTCGTGGAGGACGGGGAGCTGTACGTCACCGGGCGGCTGAAGGAGGTCGCGGTGCTGAGCGGGCGCAACATCTACCCGCAGGACGTGGAATCGGCCGTCCGCGAGATGTCCCCGGCCTTCGCGGCGGGCAACGGCGCCGTGTTCACCGTGGACGCCGAGCGGGAACAGCTCGTCGTCCTGCAGGAGGTGCGCGACCAGGACACCGACTGGGAGCAGCTGCGCGTCCTGGCCCGCCGGGTGCAGAGCCTGATCGGGCAGGACTTCGAGGTGCCCGGGGGCAACGTGCTGCTCGTACGGCCCGGCACCGTGCGCCGCACCACGAGCGGCAAGATCCAGCGCACGCTGATGCGCAGGCTGTTCCTCGCCGGGGAGATCGCCGGGGTGTACGAGGTGCTCGACCCGGCGGTGCGCAGCCTGATCCGGCCGTGGAACACGCTGCTGGGCAACGACCTGCTGCAGCCCGTGGGCGGCACGGCGCGGGGGACCGTGTGGTGAGCGCGGCCGTGCCCGTACGGGACCGGGTCGCCGCCCTGGAGCGGCTGCTCGGCGACCCCGCCCGGCCGGGCAATCCGACCGGGCACCGGGCGCTGCTGCGCGCCGACCGGGCCGCGACGCCCTCCCCGCATGCCGAGGCCGTCCTCGACGGGTTCGGCCTGAACGAGGAGTTCGTGCCGCGCGAGCTCGGCGGGCGGTTCGATTCGGCGGAGTCCCTGCTGCGGATCATGCGCCCGGTCTTCCGCCGGGACGTGGCCCTGGGCATGGGGCACGGGACGAGCACCTTCACGGCGGCCTCGGCCGTGTGGACGGCGGGAGGCGCCGCCCAGCGCAGCCACCTCGCGTCCCTGCTGCTGGCGGGCTCCAAGGCCGCCGTGGCCGAGCACGGGCCCGCGCAGGCCAACGAGTTCGTCAGGAGCGGCATCCGGCTCGTGCGGCGGCCCGGCGGCCGGCTCGCCCTGACCGGCGGCAAACCGGTCGTCAACAACGCGCACCGCGCGGACGCCCTGGTGCTGTTCTGCCGCACCGGCGAGGAACGCGGCGGCGCCGGCCTCAGCGCGCTGCTGCTGGACCCGCGCGGGTTCCCCGCCGCCCGCCACCGGATCACCGGGCGGGCGCCGTCGGTGGGGCTGCGCGGCTACTTCCGCACGGGCGTGGAGTTCTCCCAGTGCCCGGTGCCCGGGAGCGCGCTGCTGGGCGCGCCCGGCGGCGGGCTGCGCACCGCTCTGCGGTCCTCCCAGATCAGCCGCGCCCTCACGGCCTCGCTGATGGTGGCGGCCGTGGACACCGGCCTGCGCACCGCCGTGCACGTCGACCGGGCCCAGGGGCCGGGCGGACCGGGGGCGGCGGCCGATCCGCGCCAGGTCGCCCACACCGTCACCGGCGCCTTCACCGACCTGCTGCTCTACGACAGCCTCGCCATCGTGGCCACCCGGGCCCTGCACCTGCTGCCCGGCGAGACCAGCCTGTACGCGGCGGCCGTCAGATCGCTGCTGCCGAAGGTGCTCGGCGAGGCGATGTACGAACTGTCCACGGTGCTCGGATCGCAGCTCTACACCCGCGAGGGCACCGTCGGGATCTTCCGCAAGCACCTGCGCGACGTGTCCGCGGCGGGCCTCGGGCACGCAGGGACCGCGGCCTGCCGGGCCACGATCGTCCCGCAGCTCGGGGGCCTCGCCCGCGGCGCCTGGTTCACGGGGGAGGAGGCGCCCGCCGCGCTGTTCCGCCCGGCGGACCCGCTGCCCGCCCTGCGCTACGAGGCCCTCGTGCCGGCCGGGGGCAGCGACGGCCTCAGCGCCGCCCTGCTCGCCCGCGCCGCCTCCGCGCCCGGGGCCACCGTCGAGGAGCGGGCCCTGCGCGACCTGGCCGAGCTGCTCGTCCGCGAACTGCGCGACCTGCGCGGCCGGGTGCTCGCGCTGCCCGATCCGGGCGGGGAACGCCCCACCAGCCCGGCCTGGTTCGCGCTGTGCGAGCGCTACGCGCTGGTGCTGGCCGCGGCCGCCGTCCTCGGGGTGTGGTGGCACGGCCGCGCCGCCGGGGAGCCGTTCCTCGGCGACCCCTCCTGGGCCGCGGCCGCCCTGCACCGCGTCGCCCGCCGGCTGGGCCTGCGCCCCGCGGAGCTGCCCGCGAACTGTGCGGCCCGGGTCCACCGGGAGGCGCTGGACCGCTTCGCCGAGGGGCGCGGCTACGACCTGTACGACACCCCGGTGGCCGGCTGAACGCCCGGGCCGCCGGGCACGCGCCGCCCGCACCGCAGCATCCGTACCGACCGCACCCGCACCCGCACCCGGCAACCCGCACCCCCGCACCCCCGCACCCCCGCAAGCCGAACCCCGCAATCCGAACCCCCCGCACCCAAGGAGTACCGGCCATGACCCTCCCCGCACCGTCGCGCAACGCGGCGCCGCTCTACGGATGGCTGATCGAGCGGCTCGCCGTCTACCTCGGCCGGCATCCCGACGGCATCGACGCCTCGGTGCCGCTGGCCGAGTACGGGCTGGACTCGGTGGGCGTGCTGAGCCTGTGCGGTGACGTGGAGGACGATTTCGCGATCCCCCTCGAACCGGCCTGGGTCTGGGACCACTCCACCGTCGACGACCTGGTGGCCCACCTCGCCGCACGCGGGGCGCGGCCGGCGCCGGTCGTCGACGTGGGCGGGTACGAGGTCGAATGACCGCCCCGGCACTGGGCGAGCCCATCGCCGTCGCCGGCCCGGGCGACCGCGGCGACTGGGCGCGGGTGCGCGCCGAACTGCGCCGCGGCGGCAGCGCCGTGGTGCACGGCCGCCTCGCCGACTGGCGCCCGGACGACGAGGGGGCGCCCGCGCTGCGCGCCGTACTGGGCCGTGACTGGGCGGGTTTCCAGGACATCGAGCACCCCGGCATGCGCGGCCGGTACGCGGCCTCCCGGCTGCTGCTCAAGCACGCGGCGGGCGGAGCGCTGTCCGCGGACCCGGCCGACCTGGAGCTCGCGTACGGCACCACCGGGCGCCCGTACCTGCGGGGCTGCGACCAGATCGACGTCAGCCTCAGCCACACCGACGAACTGCTCGTCGTGGCGCTGACCAGCCGCGGGCTGATCGGCGTGGACGCGGAACCGGCGGCCCGCCTGCTCTACCGGCCGGGCATGGCCCGGCGCGTCTGCACCCCGCAGGAGGCCCGGGACATCGCGGCCCTCGACGAGGCGGACCGCAACGCGACCCTGGTGCGCCTGTGGACGCTCAAGGAGGCGTACAGCAAGGCGATCGGGCAGGGCATGCAGTTCCGCTTCACCGAGTTCGGCTTCGGCCCCGACGACGGCCGGACCCGGGTGCTGAGCCCGGACGGGACGCAGGGGGAGGGGGACGAGTGGTCCTTCCGCACCTACGCCCTCGACAGCGGGGGCGTCCGGTTCACCGTGAGCGCCGCCGTGTACGACGCCGGGTTCGGCGGCGTGCCGGACACCGGGGTCACCTCGGTGCTGGACGCCGAGGAGGCCGAGGCGATCCACGAGGCGCTGAACGGTGGAGTCAGTGGTCCTCCACCACCTTGGTGACCGCCTCCAGTACGGTGCGGCCCGCCTGGGTCAGGGTGAGGGTGACCGGGGCCCGGCGCCGGCCCTGGCCGTCGTGCTCCAGCACTCCGGACACCGCCGCGCAGCGCATCGCCAGGTCGGGTTCCGCGTAGCCGCGGAAGTGGACCCGCAGGGAAGCGAGGGCGCTGCGCGCCGGTGTCAGCTGGTGGGTGCCGAGGGCGGCGAGGAGCGAGGTCTGCCGCAGCGTCTCCAGCAGGACCAGGGCGGGTACGTGGCCGTCGCCGGCTCCCTGGGCCGAGGGCCACAGCGGGGGTACGGACACGCCCACCGAAAGCCTGCCGTGCGAGGGCCGGGAGGCGTCGTGGAGCATGACGTTGGCGGGGTCGGAGCGTCCCACGTCGGCGGGGTCCACCGGGGCGCCCCGGTCGCCGGCGAGCGGCCGGGCCGGGCCGGGCGCGGCGGCGAAGGCCGTGGCGCGGCTCTGCTCGCGGTGGCTGCGGCGCAGCACGGGCGGCAGGAAGACCACGTTGGCCGAGCCGGTTCCGCAGCGGACGTCGTCGATCTCCAGGGCGGTACGGAAGTCCAGCGCGCGGGGCACCCCGCCGATCATCTTGTCGGGGGTCACCACCAGCGTCGCGGTCAGCCGGGCCGGTTCCGGACGGGTCCGCCAGGCGGCGAGGTCGGGGACGTCGATGCCGAACCGGTAGAAGATGCCGGTGCGGTTGGCCGGGACGCCGAAGTGGCACTGGCCGATGAACTCGCCCACCTCGCGGACCATTTCGGAGGCGGCCTGGATGTCGTGGAAGCGGCCGGGGCCGTCGTTGAGGAGCGGGTGGTCGTGGGGGAGGTCGGCGGCGAGCGCGAACTCCTCGGAGGCGTCCTCCACCGGGGACAGTCCGTGGTGCTCCCAGGTGCGGGGGCGGTGGACCAGGTGCCTGGTGGTGGCGCCGGGCGCCGCGGACCGGCGCACGGGTGCGCCGGGGTTCACGGGTATGTCCCAGTCGGCGACCGAGGACCGGCCGGGCGGTGTCCCCCGGCCGGTGAGTGCGGTACCGCTCATGCTGACCACCCCCGTCCCGGCCGCCTCCCGTTGAGGCTCCCGGGTGAACAGACTGCCGGGAGCGGGGACGGGCGGCCACAGGACGGCGGTGGCAGCTTGCTGTGTGTCAGCTAGTGCTGGTCGTGCCCGGCTCGTCGAGCATTCCGGCCATGGCCACGTTGAAGCCCGCCTGGAACCGGCTGGTGGACTCGACCTCGGCCATGATCTGCGAGATGTGGCGCCGGGCGGTGCGTACGGACATGCCCAGGCGCCGGGCGACGAGCTCGTCCTTGTGCCCTTCGGCCATCAGCTTGACGATGGACAGCTTGAGCTCGTCGTTGATGGCGGTGATCTCCTCCAGGCCGGGGACGAAGGGGGCGGCCCCGGCCCACAGGTGGTCGTACACCTTGCAGAGGAAGGCGACCAGGGTGGGCTCGCGGACCACCACGGCGCCGGGCACCCGGCCCTCCACGTGCTGTTCGGGCAGGAAGACGATCTCCCGGTCGTAGATGACCATGCGGTCGATCATCTGGTCGGTGGTGCGCACCTCGGCTCCCGCGTCGGTGACGGACCGTACATAGGAAGAGGTGGCCAGGTCGCTGCGGACGGTGTGCTGGTAGAGCTGCTTGAGCCGGAGCCCCTTGTCCAGCCGTCCCAGGGACTGGGGCAGGGCCTGCTCCAGCATCTCGGGGCTGCGGGGTCCGCCGGGCTGGGCGGTCAGGATCTCGAAGCGGCAGCGCGACCCGTAGTCGTCGAGCATGGACTGCAGCGCCTCGATGTCGGAGATGACGTCGAAGGCCTCCGCCTCGTTGCGCCGGCGGCGGCTCTCGAAGTAGGCGGGCAGCAGCGCGAGCATGTCCGTCCGCACCTCGGCGACCGACTGCTGCAGTTCGCGGATCTCGTTCTCCGCCGGGGCCACCAGGTCCACCACGGCGGCGCCCGGGCTGATGGGCACCAGGGCGTCGGGCTCGCCCGGCATCGGGCGCAGCAGGTGCAGCTGCCGCAGGGTCTGCTCGATCAGTAAGGCGTGGTCGGCGCTGACCCGCAGTTCCTCGGCCACGTCGGCCCGCACGTAGCGGCCGCGCAGGACCGCGTACCGGTAGGCGGACGCACTTGTGTCGTCCAGCTTGGCGAAACCTGCCCCAGTAAGGGCGTTTTCTGGCATCTCGCTGTTTCTCCCCCGTTGCGAGAACAAGTTGCCAGGCAACTTTACGACAGCGGGGAAGGGTTGGGTCCGGTATTGCAACTCGGCAGACTAATTGACGTAACGACAACGGGCCTTACCAAACTTGGGGGTAAGTATGAACGGGCTTGGTCTTCGAAACATGGCAGCCGCGCTTCTGATCGCGTTCGGCGTCGCGGTGTCCGTGGGGGCGGGCACCTCGCAGGCGGTCGGCACGGGCACGGCGGTCGCCGCCGCCACCCAGCCGGCCCCGCCGGTGCTGCTCCCGGCTGACGAGCGCTGGGGCTGACGTTCCGCTTGACCCGTGCTCAGAGCAGGCCCGCCACACCGGCGGGCCTGCTCTTTTTCGTATCCTGGACTGGTTTTTCACATCCCGGAAGTCTGCCTTAAGTCGTTCACAAGCGGCCGGTGGAACTCTTCTGGTGTGGGTCTTCGCTCCCGGTTCCCCCGACCGGTCGAGTCGCCCATTGCGCCCCGCCCTCGGAACCCCAAGTCCGAGAGGCGGGGCTTTTTTCTTGCCCATGTTCCGCGCCGATAAAAGTCCGGCTGCCGCGCGGAATTCCGTACATCAATGCCCGTCGTTTCTTCCGATCGCGCGGGCGACCTGAGAACGTGAATTCGCGCCGAGCTTCTTGAATATCCGGCTCATGTACGTCTCCACGGTTTTCACGCTGATGTCGAGGCGTGCGGCTATTCCTTGATTGGTAATTCCGTCACCGACCAGCACGGCTATTTCCAGCTCGCGCGAGCTCAGCTCCGAGAGACGGCTCTCGATGTGGCCGGCGGGCTCGAATTCGGCCATCCAGCGGCGAATTCCGGCCACCAGGGGCGGCGGCTCCGTCGGCGCCGCCGGAGCCGCGCCGGTCCGGCGGGCCGCCTCGTCCGCGAGGGCGGCGGAGGCCTTCGCCCCGGCGTGGTCCCCGGCCGCCAGCCGGGCCCGGGCCAGGCCCGTCGCCAGGGGCCCCAGCAGGAGGAGCTGCCCGTGGTGCAGGGCCAGGCGTACGGCGCGTTCGGCGTGGCGCAGGGCCGCCGCCGGGTCGTTCAGCGCGCTCTCGGCGGAGCCCAGCCAGTGCAGCGCCTCCAGCACGTCCGCGCACCGGTCGTCGTCGAGGGCGTCCAGGATCAGGGCGGCCCCGCGCGCACCGTGCACGGCGGCCGGCAGGTCCCCGGCCGCGGCCTGTACGGCGGCCAGCCGGGCCAGGGCGTGCGCGTGGCCGGGCTCCCGCGCCGGGCCCGCCGCGCGCAGGGCGCCGTGGGCGGCGTCGAGGGCGCCGTCCCAGCCGGAGGCGTCCGGACCGGGGCCGGTCTCCAGGGCCAGCGCGGCCCGTTCGCCCAGCAGTTCCCCGGCCCGGTCGGCGGAGTCCCCCGCGGTGTCGAGGAGGGCGCGGGCCCGGTCGCCGCGGCCGAGCAGCCGCAGCGCGCGGACCCGCCAGAGCAGGGCCTCGTACCGGCCGTCCGGCGCCGGGAGCGCGTCGAGGCGCGGCCACAGGGCGGCGTATCCGCGCAGCGCCTCCTCGGGTTCGCCGGCCACCACCAGGGCCCGGTACAGCAGCAGATGGGACTCCAGGGGGGCCTGCGGGTACGCCGTCACGCGGCGCAGCGCCCGTACGGACCGGGCGGGCTGGCGGAGCAGCCCGTCCCGCGCGGCCAGGGTCAGCTCGCCCACGTCCGCCGTACTGAGCTGCTCGGTGTCCTCCAGATGCGCGGCCAGGGCGAGGCGGGCCGCCGGGGAGCGGTCGGCGCGCAGCGCGAGGACGGCCCGGTGGCGGGCGGCTCCGCGCCAGCCCGCGCCGGAGGCGTGGTACAGCACGGCCCGTACGGCGGGGCGGGTGAAGCGGAAGCGCAGGGCGGTGCCGTCGGGGGCGACGAGGCCCTCGGCGTGCAGCTCGTCCAGACCGCGCCGGACCTCGTCCTCGGGCAGCGGGGCGGTCGCGGCGACCTGCCCGGGGGTGAAGGGGGATCCCACGACGGCCGCCGCGCAGGCGGTGCGCCAGCCCAGGGGGGACAGGGAGTGCAGCTCCACCGGACCGCGCTGCAGCACGGGCGGTACGCCGCAGGACAGTTCGGGCACGGCGCGCAGCCCGTCGGCGGGATCGTGGGCCAGGGCCCGCAGCAGGCCGGGCACGCCCGCGCCGTCGCGCAGCGCCTGGGCCTCGGTGAGCGGGTCCAGGCCGGGCGGGAGCAGGGTGCGCGCCCGGTCCTCGGGGAGCGGGGCCAGCGCGATGTGGCGGACCCGGGAGCTGTCGTGGGAGACGGCGGAGAGGTGACGGGCGGTGGCGTCGGCGCGGTGGGCGAAGACCGTCAGGACCGGGGCGCGGGGCGGGTGGTGGACGAGGTGGGTCAGGAAGTCGAGGGTCTCGGGGCTCGCCCGGTGGACGTCGTCCAGGACCAGCAGCAGGCCGCGCTCGCCCGCCAGGATCTCGATCAGGGCCCGCAGGGCGCGGACGGTCGCGTAGGCGTCCGGCGGCGCGGGGGCCGGGGTGCCGGCGGGGGCCGCGGACGGTGCCCCCGGCGGGGCCGCGAGCGAGGGGAAGTACGCGGCCAGGCACCGGGTGTGGGCGGGGCCCAGCGCGGCGGACAGGGAGCCGTCGGCCCGGCAGAGGTGCTCGTCGAGGGCGTCGACGAGGACGTCGAAGGGGCGGGAGGGGCCGGGGCGCGGCATGCTGCCGAAGGCCACGGTCCAGCCGTCCTGGCGCGCGGATTCCGACAGCCGGCACAGCAGGAGGGTCTTCCCCGACCACGCCTCCCCCGTGACGCGAGTGAACTGAGGGGACTCCCGTGCCAGGAGCAGCGTGCGCCGCAGCAGGGCGAGTTCTTCCGCCCGTACCGGCGTCAGCGGTTCCTTGTGCATGGCATGTCTCCTCGGGTGCGCGTTCTCTTTCTCCGGAGAACGGATGTGCGTATTCGGCTGTAAATGACGTAAGGGTGTCTTGTTTTGTTGTCAGGGTTTTCCCTGACAGGTGCTGTTCCCGGCCGAGAGGCCGAAACCCGATATCCGAATAAGTGCAGGAGAGGAATGAAGTTAGCCCGATCCGCGCGGCCGGTGTGGGGAATAGGACCGTCCGGTGCGGGGAACGGCCGGAACCGGGCGCCGTGGGCATTCCGCTCTCGAGCGAACGGCCGCCGCACACGCCTCCGCCCGCACCGGAAGGGTGCGGGCGGAGGTGCTGCCGGGTCCGACCGGCGCGCGGGGGGCTTCGGAGCGGTCCGTGCGGCTATGACAGCCTCGCGGGCGGCGCCTGTTCGGCAGGGAGCGGCACGGCGGAACCGTCGGCGCGCACCAGCTCCACGCCCGCACCGGTACCCGGCAGCACCACGCCCACGTCGGCGGCCTCACGGCCCTGCGGATGCGCGCGCAGGACCGCGATCACGTCCTCGGCGTGTTCCGCGGCCACCACCAGGCACACGCAGTTCGCGCCGGCGGCGTGCCAGGGGGCGACCCCCAGCATGTCCAGGGCCATCCGCACCTCGTACCGGACCGGCAGCGCGAGCTCCTCGATCCGCAGGGGCGAGCCCGCCTCGTGCGCCAGCGCGCGCAGCACCGGGGCCAGGCCCTCGCCCGACACCGGGCGCACCGCCCGCACCGCGCCCCCCGGCACATGGCCGCGGACCTGCGCGAGCAGCGAGGCCAGCGGGGTGCAGGCGCCGCTGATGATGCTCTCGTAGCCGAGCAGTTCGCGCACCGACAGCAGGTGCGCGCCGTAGCCGCCGAGCGGTGCGCTCACCACGATCCGGTCCCCGGCCCGTACGGCTCCGCGCGGCGGCGCACCGTGCGGGAAGACCCCGATGCCCGTGGTCTGGACGTACAACTGGTCGGCCTCGCCCGCCCGCACCGCGCGGACGTCCACGGCGGACACCACCACGCCCGCCTCGCGCGCGCAGTCCCGTACGGAGGCGGCCATCCTGGCGAGCCGGGCCAGCGGCAGGCCGGCCTCGGCGATCACCGACAGGGTCAGCGCGAGGGGCTCGGCGCCCGCCGCCGCGATCTCGTTGACGGTGCCGCAGACCGCGACCTGTCCGATGTCCCCGTCCCCGTAGAAGGGCGGGTCCACGACGAAGGCCCCGGTGCGCAGCAGCGGGGAGCCGGAGCCGAGCGGCGGGCAGGGTGCCAGTACGTCGCCCAGCACCTCCTCGACCACCGACCGCAGCTTCTCCCCGCCGGGGGCGCGGTCGCGGTCGTCGCCGAGACCCACGTGGCCCGCCGGGGCGGTCGTGGCGTTCGGCGTCGTCGCGTCATGGGTGGTGCGGGTGTTCGCGTGCGGGGCCGTGGGGCCCGTGGCCGGCGCGCCCGAGGTCATGGCGGTCATCACGCGGCCCGGGCGGCGGTGATCTCGGCCTCCGCGGTGACGTGGCCGAGCTGGGAGACCGTCAGCCGGATCGGCGCGCAGGCCCGCCCGGCCGCGTCCCGGCGCACCGGACCGGCCACGGCGGTGCAGCTCAGCGGCAGGTCCAGCTCCGCGAACCCGCGGAAGCGCACGGCCATTTCGGTCAGCGCGGTCTCGGCGGGGCGGAAGCCGTGGTGGCGGCCGGCGGCCAGTACCGCGGACTGCCGCAGCGCCTCCACCAGCAGCAGGCCCGGCACCGAGTCGGCGCCGTCCAGGAAGAACACGGGATGCCCGGGGTCGACGACGATCGCGGTGGTGGACGCCCCGTCGCGGATCACGGGGGCGGAGACCACCACGTCACCCGGGTCGCTGCGGCCCACCGCACCGGGGTCGGCGAGCGGCCGGGCCGCGGCGGCCGGGCGCGGCGCGTCCCCGCGGACGGCGGCCAGCCGGCTGGTCGCGCGGTGGCTGCGGGCCACCGTCGGCGGCAGGAAGAGGACTTCGGCCGAGCCCGTGCAGCCGGGCGCCCCGTCGATGCTCAGCGTGCCGGCCAGCCGCAGCCCGCGCGGGACCCCGCCCGCGGCCGTGGTGGTGGGCGTGGCGCGGACGTCGAGCGCGAGGTGCGCGCCCGGGCCCCGGCCGCGCCACACGGCCGGATCGGCCACCGTCCAGTCGAGTCCGACGAACAGGCAGGCGCGTTCGGCGGGCACCCGGAAGTAGCGGTAGCCCAGGGAGAGGCCCAACTGCCGGAAGATCTCGACGAACAGCTGCGTGTCGTGGCCACCGGAGCCGTCGTGGAACAGGGAGTGCCCGTCGGGCAGCTCACCGGCCAGGAGGAAGCGTTCCCCGTCCGGCTCGGGAAGGGCCGGTCCGAGCCCCGTGGGGTTCTTCGGCAGGTGGACGAGGCGGCGGGTGACCGCCGTCAGATCGAGCCCCGGGGCGAGTCTCGGGTCGAGCCCCGGATCGATTCCCGGTTCGAGCCTCGGACCGAGCTCCAGATCGAGCCGGTCGGCTGTCGCGGTTCGAGACATCCTCACTCCTTGCGGGTGCGTCGCCGCTCCGTGCGGAGAGCTTCGGTCCGGCCCCGGCCGCGGGGTGTCCGGGCGTGCCCGTCCAGCTTCTCCGGGCGCCCGGCGGCGGGCCAGCCGGAGCCGGTGGCACCAAGTTGCACGGCAGGTACTGCCGCCCTCCCGAGTGCCTCGCCGGGGGTCGCCCGGGGTACCCATCCGACGGGCCGAGCCTCGGTCGCAGTACGTACGGGCAGGTCAGGCGGGGTGTCCGGGTCGCTTTAGCCGGGCGCATGGATGCCGCCGCAGACTCACGGCACCAGGCAGCGGCGGGACGGATTCCGCCCCGCGGCCGCCCACGGGCGCCGCCCGTCCAGCCGGCGCGACGGTCTGCCGGGACACCCTCGAAACAGGAAGCAGCCACGTTGATGATCGAGATCTGGGACGCCGCACGGTGAGCGTCACTGTCCAGGTACCGGCCAAGGTCAACCTCCACCTCGCCGTGGGGGCCACCCGGCCGGACGGCTACCACGAACTCGTCAGCGTCTTCCAGGCGGTGTCGCTCCACGACACCGTCACGGCCACCCCCGCCCCCGAGCTCTCCGTCACGCTCGAGGGCGAGGACATCGGTGAGGTCCCCGCCGACCGGCGCAACCTCGCCGCCGCGGCGGCCGCCCTGCTCGCCGAGCGGATCGGCGTCCACCCCGGCGTGCACCTGCACATCGGCAAGCGCATCCCGGTCGCCGGCGGCATGGCGGGCGGCAGCGCCGACGCGGCCGCCGCCATCGTCGGCTGCGCCGCACTGTGGGGCATCGACCCGGACGACCCGCTGCTGACCGAGGTCGCCGCGGAGATCGGCAGCGACGTCGCGTTCGCGCTCCTGGGCGGCACCGCCCTGGGCACAGGGCGCGGCGAGCTGCTCACGCCGCTGCCCGGCTCCGGACGCTTCCACTGGGTGTTCGCCGAGGCCCGCGAGGGGCTCAGCACGCCGCGGGTGTTCCGCGAGTACGACCGGCTGCTCGCCGAGTCGGGCACCGCGGCCCCCGCGCCGGACGCCCTGGCCCCGGCACTGGAGTTCGCCGACGCCCTCGCCTCCGGGGACCCGGAGCGGCTCGCCGCCCTGCTGCGCAACGACCTGGAGGGCGCCGCGCTGCGGCTGCGCCCCGAGCTGGCCGACACCCTGGCCGCCGGACTCGACGGCGGGGCGCTCGGCGCGCTGATCAGCGGTTCCGGCCCGACCTGCGCCTTCCTGGTCCGCGACGGAGCCGGCGCCGACGCGGTGGCCGCGGCCCTCGAAGCCTCCGGGCACTGCCGGTCCGTACGCACCGCGCACGGTCCCGTCGACGGTCCGGTCGCGCGGGTGACCACCGGGACGGACCCGGGCTCCCCCAACGTCTCCCAAGGAGCAGCCGTGAAGAGTGTGGAAGTCACCGACGGGGCCGGCGGCCGCGAGCGCGAAGGGGTGCCGTTCTTCACGCAGGCGGCCACCTTCGAGGAGCTGTGGCCCTCGATCACCGCCCACGTGGAGGACGTGTTCGACCGCAACAAGTGGTCGCACGGCCGCAAGTGCCTGGAGCTGGAGGAAGCGGTCGCCGCCTACACCGGCGCCAAGCACGCCATCGCCGTCAACAACGGCACCGACGCCCTGGTCATCCTGTTGCGCGCCGCCGGAGTCCGACGCGGCGACGAGGTCGTCGTGCCCGCCTTCACCTTCGCCGCGACGGCCACCACCGTCTCCGCCATCGGGGCGGTGCCCGTCTTCGCGGACATCGACCCCGTCACGTACGCCATGGACCCCATCTCCTTCGAGAAGGCGATCACCGAGCGCACCCGGGCCGTGATGCCGGCGCACCTGTTCACGCAGCTCGCCGACATGGAGGCGATCTCCGAGATCGCGGAGCGGCACGGGATCACCGTCCTGGAGGACAGCGCCGAGGGCATCGGCATGCGCTGGAACGGCAAGCACGCGGGCCTGCTCGGCAAGGGCGGGGTGCTGTCCTTCTTCCCCACCAAGACGCTGGGCGCGATCGGCGACGCCGGGATGATCCTCACCGACGACGACGAGATCGCCGAGGCGGCGCAGATCCTGCGCCACCACGGCCGCATGGGCAAGACCATCGACCACATCGCCGGCATCTCCAACCTGTCGGGCGTCTCGGGCACCAACAGCAAGATGGACGACCTCCAGGCGGCCGTGCTCATGGCCAAGCTGCCCCGGCTCGACCAGGACATCGCCGCCCGCGCCCGCCTCGCGCAGGCCTACCACGAGCGGCTGTCGGGCCTGCCCGGCATCCTGCGCCTGCCCACGGTGGTGGAGCGCCACGTCCCCACCGACGCGGTCTTCTACGTGTACGAGATCGAGGTCGAGCGGCGCGACGAGCTGGTCCGGCACCTGACCTCGCGGGGCATCGGCACCGAGACGTACTACCCGATCCCGCTGCACGTACAGCCCTGCTTCGCGCACCTGGGCTACGCGCCGGGCGACTTCCCCGTGGCCGAGGCCGCATGCGAGTCGGCCGTGGCCCTGCCCTTCTACCCCGACCTGACCGAGGAGCAGCTCGACACCGTCGTCGCCGCGATCCGGGACTTCTTCACCGGGAGCCAGTCGTGACAACCCTGCCCTTCTTCCCGCCGGACCTGTTCGAGGCCGACAAGGACGCCCTGCTCAAGGTGCTGTTCGACGTCGGCACCGATCCGGAGCAGCGCTTCATCCTCGGCCGCCGGACGGCCGAGTTCGAGGAGGAGATCAAGAAGGCGACCGGGGCCGGCGCGGTCCTCGCCTGCGGCAGCGGCACGGGCGCGCTGGAACTGGCCGTCTCCGCCCTGGGGATCGGTCCGGGCGACGAGGTGATCGTCCCCGCCTTCAGCTGCCAGCCGGTGGCCTCCGCCGTGGTCAACGCGGGCGCCACGCCGGTCTTCGCCGACGTGGACCCGTGGACGATGGTCATGGACCCCGGCCACGCCGAGAGCCTGATCACCGAGCGCACCAAGGCGCTGCTGCCCGCGCACCTGTTCTCGGTCATGGCCGACATGCCGCGGTTCATGGACATCTCCCGGCGCCACGGCATCGCGGTCATCGAGGACGCGGCGGTCGCCCAGGGCGCGGTCCTGGACGGCGTGCCCGCCGGCCGCTGGGGCACCCTCGGCGTCTTCTCCTTCTTCCAGGTCAAGGCGCTGGGCACGGCCGGCGAGGGCGGGGCGGTCCTGACGGACGACCCGGAACTGGCCACCGCCGTCAAGATGCTGCGCAACCACGGGCAGGACGGCGTCAACCGGTTCCTGCACCACCGCATCGGCCGCAACAGCCGCTTCGACGAGGTCCTCGCGGGCTTCCAGCTGCACCGGCTGCCCGGTTTCGCCGACCGCCTGGAGCGCCGGGCGCAGATCGCGGACCGCTACACCGAACGCTTCGCCGCGCTCGCCGACGAGGACCTCAAGGCCCCGCCGGCCGGCCGCGAGGGCCGCTGCTACTACGTGTACTCGATCCAGGTCTCCCGGCGCGAGGAACTGCGCGAGCACCTGAGCGAGCGCGGCATCGGCTCGCACGTCTACTACCCGGTCCCGCTCCCGCTGCAGCCGGCCTTCGCGGCGTTCGCGCCCGAGGGCGCGGACTGGCCGAACGCGCGCCGGGCCAGCCTGTCCAACCTCGCGATCCCGCTCTGGCCGCACCTGACCGACGCGGAGGTCGAGCACATAGCCGACACGATCTGCGATTTCTTCGCCTAGTCCCAGGAGGACCAGGACCCATGAGCGTCACCACGGAAGCGGAACAGCAGCAGGAGTACGTGTTCGACTCCGCCTGGGACAAGGAGACCGAGCGGCTGATCACTAACGAGGCCATCTGGGACCCCGGCACGTTCGAGCGCTTCGAGCGGCTCGGCGTCGGCCCCGGCTGGCACTGCCTGGAGGTCGGCTTCGGCTCGGGCTCGGCCGCCCGCCACCTCGCGGGGCTGGTCGGTCCCACCGGCCGGGTCGTCGCCGCCGACCTCAGGCCCGAGCGCCTGATCGACGAGCAGGACGAGACGCTGCGCGTGCTCCGCCTCGACCTGCGCGAGGACGAGCTGCCCGCCGCCGCCTTCGACCTCGTACACGCCCGCATGGTCGTCCAGCACCTGCCCGGGCGCGAGGACGTGATCGCCAAGCTGGTCGGCGCCCTCAAGCCCGGCGGCATCCTCTTCCTGGAGGACACCGACTCCTCGACCCTCTTCCGCAGCGCCCACTCCGAGGAGTTCCTCCAGGACGTGCGCGCCGCCGGGTACGGGCTGATGCGCGAGGCCGGCCACGACCCGCGCGGCGGCCACGTCGACCACCGGATCGCGCTGGGCACCGGCCTGGAGGAGGTCCGGGCCGAGGGCCGCGTGGTCATGGTGAACGGCGGCTCGGCACAGGCCCGTCACTACCAGCTGTGGCTGGAGTTCATGGCCCCCCGGATCGTCGCCGGGGGCCTGGTGACCCGCGAGCGCGTCGACGAGGCGATCGCGCAGATGGGCGACCCCGCCCACCACTGGCTCAGCCAGGTCCTGATCTCCACCACCGGCCGCAAGCCGCTCGGAAACTGAGACCGGCGGAGGAAACGGGCATGACCGACACCCTGGCACCCCCGGCACCGCCGCGGATGACCCGTCCGCGTGCCTACGCGCAGCTGGCCAAGCTGAGGTTCTTCGACTACTACCTGGCCGCGCTGGTCGTGTGGACGATGCTGCCGCCGGACGAACGGCTCGCCCCGCGGGTCCTGCTGACGCTGGTCGTGCTCACCCTCGGCTGGGTCGGCGTCTGCGCGTCGGCCGTCGCCTTCGACGACGTCACCGGCTTCCGGGACGGCAGCGACCTCGTCAACTACGACCCCGCGCAGGCGCAGTTGCGCAACCGCGAGCTCAAACCCCTCCTGGACGGTCACCTGACGGTGCGCCAGGCCCTGGGGTTCGGGTACGCGGCCCTGCTCTTCGGAGTCGCCTGGGTGGTGCTGGGCGTCCTGATCGCACCGCACCGGCCGCTGTGGGCCCTGGCCCTGCTGCCGGTGCTGGTCGGCGGCAGCGTCCAGTACTCCTACGGGCTGCGGCTGAGCCACCGCTACGGGCAGGAACTGGTCCTCGTCCTGAGCACCGGCCTGGTCGCGCTGATCCCCTTCGGCCTCGTCCACGGCGAGCTGACGGGACCGGCCCTGCTGGAGTCCGCGCTCATCGGCCTGTGGAGCGTGCTCGTCTCCCTCTACTCCAACATCAACGACCGCGACGGAGACATCGCCTCCGGCCGCAAGAACCTCGCGACCATGCTGCGGCCGCCCGTCTACGCCGCCGTCATCGTCGCGATCAGCCTCGCCGAGAGCGCGGCGATCGTCTGGGCCTGCGCCGCCGGCGCCGTGCCCTGGTGGTTCGCGGCCGCCCTCGCCCCGGTGATCGCCCTGCGCGCGCACCAACTGCGCACCGGGCTGCTCAAGGGCCAGGTGCTGGTCGCCCGCAAGCTCGGCGGCCGGGCCCACCGCCTCGGCGTGGCCCTGCTGCTCCTCGCCAACCTGCTCGCCGTCCGCTGACCCGACTTCACCAAGACAAGGCTGGGTATGAAGAAGAACCTGCGCCCCAAGAACCTGGGCGCGCTGTTCGAGGCATACGCCGACGCGGACGTGCCGGCATGGCACCTCGACCGGCCCTTCGACATCGCGCCCGACGCCGGCCGCCGCTACGACGGGGCCCGTCTGGCCTCGCTCGTCGCCGACATGTCCGGCCGGCTGAGCCTGGCCGGCCTGCGCCGCGGCGACAAGCTGGCCATCATCAAGGAGAACCACCACGACGTGGTCCTCCTGGCCGCGGCGGCCGCCCGCATCGGCGCCCTGCCCGCCATGATCTCGGCCACCAACGCCCCCGGCGTACTGGCCCGGATGATGGAGCGGTTCGCCCCGCGCGTCCTGATCGCCTCCGACTCCGTGCTCGCCGCGGCCGTCAAGGAGGGGGTGGTGCTCACCGGTCCCGGGACCCAGGTGATCTCCATCGACGGGGACGTCTCGCTGGCCCCCGACGCCGTCGGCCTCGCCGACCTGAGCGGCGCCGACGTACCGCCGGTGGACCTGCGCGGCCAGGACGAGCCGATGATCTGCACGCACACCTCGGGGACCACCGGCGTCCCCAAGCTGGTCGTGCACTCCCCGAACACCCTGCTCGGCGTGCTCACCAAGCTCGAGACGATGCCGATCCCGGGCCTCGCGGTCCGTCCCGACGACGTGTTCGCCTCCTGCATCGCCTTCGTCCACGGACGCGCCATCACCTGGACCTTCGCCCAGATGGCCCGCCCGCCGCAGAAGGTGGTCGTCCTCGCCGGCTCCGAGCCCGAGACCGCCGCCGCGATGCTCGCCGAGCACCGCCCGACGATCCTGGAAGCCTGCCCGAACATCTACCAGCGCTGGGAGCCGCTCACCGAGTCGCACCCGGGCGCCTTCGAGCGGGTGCGCGCGTACCTCAACACCTTCGACGCCATCCACCCGCCGACCGTCCGCAAGTTCATGGAGGCCAGCGACGTCCGCCGGCCCGTGTGGGGGCAGGTCTGGGGGCAGAGCGAGACCGGCCCGGTGGCGATGGCCGTGTACTCCCGCAACAGGATCCGCAAGAACGCGGGCGCCCTGGACCCGGTGACCAACGTGGTCGGCCGTCCGGTCCCGTTCGTCACGCAGGTCAAGGTCGTCGACCCGGAGACCCGCAAGCCGGTCCCCGCCGGCGAGCAGGGCGTCGTGCTCGTCCGCACCAAGGGCCTGTGCCTGACCTACCTCGGCGAGGACGACCGGCACCGGGAGAAGGCCTGGGACGGCTGGTGGAACACCGGTGACATGGGAGTGCGCTCGCGCACCGGGAGCCTGCGCATCGTCGACCGCGAGGTCGACCTGATCCCCGGGGTCAGCGGCATCGAGCTGGAGTCGATCCTCCTCGAACGCCTGGAGCGGGCCACCGAGGTCATCGTGCTCGGCAACCCCGGCGGCCTGCCCGTCCCCGTCATCAGCCTGTCCGGCCCGGAGCTCACCGACCGGGAGTGGGCCGCCGCCACCCGCGGCCTGCCCGCGCTCGCCGAGCCCCGCGTCATCGACTGGGAGGACTTCCCGCGCACCGGTACCTGGAAGGTGCGCCGCTTCGACCTGCGCCAGCGGGTCCTGGAGTCCCAGGAAACCTTCGGCACCGGTCTCTGGACCTGATCCGCCGCCCAACCCACCCTCAACGACCACCAAAGGAACGGACAGATGGCAAAGATCGTCATCATGGGCCAGGGCTACGTCGGCCTGCCCCTCGCGATGCTCGCCGCCGAGGCGGGCCACACGGTCGTCGGATTCGACGTCAGCGAGGAGCGCATCAAGCGCATCTCGGCGGGCGAGTCCTTCGTCGAGGACGTCGCCCCGGAGCGGCTCCTCGCGGTCCTCGAATCCGGGGCCTACCGCCCCACCACCGAGGAGCGCGAGCTCGGCGGCTTCGACGTCGCCGTGATCAGCGTCCCCACGCCGCTGCGCGAGGGCGCCCCCGACCTCAGCCACATCGAGTCGGCGGCCCGCAGCCTCGGCCGCTTCCTGCGCCAGGGCGCCACCGTCGTCCTGGAGTCCACGACCTACCCCGGCACCACCGAGGAGCTCGTGGCGCCGATCCTGGAGGAGTTCTCGGGCCTGACCGCGGGCACCGACTTCCACCTCGGCTACAGCCCCGAGCGCATCGACCCGGGCAACCGCACCTGGACCCTGGAGCGCACCCCCAAGGTGGTCTCCGGCATCGACGGGGCCTCCCTCAGCGCGATCGACTCCTTCTACGCCGGGCTGATCGACACCACCGTCCCGGTCGGATCCCCGAAGGTCGCCGAGCTCACCAAGCTCGTCGAGAACACCTTCCGGCACGTCAACATCGCCCTCGTCAACGAGCTCGCGATGTACGCGCACACCCTCGGCATCGACGTGTGGGAAGCCATCGACGCCGCCGCGACCAAGCCGTTCGGCTTCATGAAGTTCACCCCCGGCCCCGGCGTCGGAGGCCACTGCCTGCCCGTGGACCCGGTCTACCTGTCCTGGCAGGTGGAGCGGAAGGTCGGCCGCCTCTTCCGCTTCGTCGAGCTCGCCAACCACATCAACGACCACATGCCCGGATACGTCGTCCAGCGGCTCATCTACGGGTTCAACGAGCGCGGCCGGGCCCTGAAGGGCTCCCGCGTCCTGCTGCTCGGCCTCGCCTACAAGCCCGACACCGGCGACGCCCGCGAATCGCCCGCCACCCGCGTCGTCGAGAACCTGCTGCGCCTGGGCGCCGAGGTCCGCGCCGTCGACCCGCACGTCGTCGAGGGCCACGGGGTCGACGCGCGGCTGGCGCGCGTCGAGCTCACCGCCGAGGAGGTGGCCGGGGCCGACGCCGTCGTCCTGCTCACCGACCACTCGGCGTTCGACCTCGAACTGGTCGCGCAGCACGCCTCGTACGTCCTCGACTGCCGGCGGAAGATCCCCGCCGGCCCGACGGTCGAGCACCTGTGAGCACCCCTCGGCAGCGGGTCCTGGTCACCGGCGCCACCGGCTTCGTCGGCGGCGCGGTCACCCGCGCCCTGCTCGCGGCCGGCCGCGAGGTGACCGCCCTGGTCCGCGACCCGGCCTCGGCCGCCGCCGCGGACCTGGCCGCCGCCGGGGCAAGGCTGCACACCGGCGACATGCTGCGGCCGGGCTCGTACACCGGGCTCGCCGAGCGGCACGACGCCGTCGTGCACGCGGCGCAGCAGCGCGTCACCGGGCGGCTCACCGCCACCCGGCTGGCGGGCATGCGCACCGCGGACCGGGTCATGACCTCGGCCCTCGCCGAGGCCTGCCTGCGCGGCGGGAGCAGGCTGATCTACACCGGCGGCGCCTACGTGTACGGGGACCACGGCAGCCGGTGGATCGACGAGTCCACCCCGCACACCCCCGCCCCGCTGGGCATCGGCCACGCGGCCGGCGCCGCCATGCTGCGCTCGCTGGGCGGGCGGGGGCTGGACGCCGTCACCCTGTACGCCGGGTTCGTCTACGGGCCCGGCGGCAACTTCAAGACCGCTTTCCTCGACCAGGTCCGCACCGGACGGCTGCGCTACATCGGCGACGGCCGCGCCTACTGGAGCTGCGTCCACGTCGAGGACCTCGCGGCCGGATACCTGGCCGCACTGGACCGGGCGCCCGCCGGGGCCTCGTACAACCTCGTCGACGACGAGCCGGTGCGGATCGCCCAGTTCGCCGGGCGGATCGCGTTCGCCACCGGCATGCGCAAGGCCTCGGGCGTACCCCGCCCGCTGGCCGCGCTCGCCTTCGGCGGGGCCGTCGCGACCTCGCTCACCACCTCGTACCGCGTCTCCAACCGCCGGGCCCGCACCGAGCTCGGCTGGAACCTCGCCCACCCCACCGTGGCGGACGGGCTGCCCGCGGTCCTCGGGGACCTCGCGGCGCGCCCGGCCGCCGGAGCCGTCACCACGTACGCAGGAGGGAGCCGACGATGAGCACGACCACAGGGGCCCGGCGCATCGACACCGGTGCGGGCCACGCCGTCGTCATCGGGTCGAGCCTCGCGGGGCTCACCGCCGCCGCCGCACTGGCCCGCACCATGGACCGGGTCACGGTCGTCGAACGCGACGCGCTGCCCGAGGGCCCGCGGTGGCGCCGGGGCACGGCCCAGTCCCGGCACGCCCACAACCTGATGGCCGCCGGCCACCAGGGGCTGGAGCTGCTGTTCCCCGGCATCGGCCGCGAGCTGCTGGCCGCCGGCATGGTCTCCGTACGGATGCCCGAGGACATCCTGCTGATGGCGCCCGGCGGCTGGATCCCGCGCTTCGAGAGCGGTCTGTCGATGATGACCGGCACCCGCGACGTCATCGACGCGGTCGTCCGCGACCGGCTGCGCGAGAACCCGAAGGTGACCTTCCTGACGGAGCACGAGGCCGTCTCCCTCCAGGGCGGCCCGGGCTCCACCGTCACCGGTGTCCACGTGCGCGCCAAGGACGGCGCGGCCGGATGGGGCCCCGAGCGGTTCCTCGCCGCCGAGTTCACCGTCGACGCCTCGGGCCGTACGTCCCGGGCGCCCGAATGGCTCGCCGCACTCGGCTACGGGGCGCCGAAGGAGACGGTGGTCGACGCCAAGACCGCTTATGCCACCGCCGTGTTCGCACCTCCGGCCGGCCACGTCGCCGACTGGACGTGCATGCTGCTGATGGCCACCCCCGACAACCCGCGCCAGGGCATCCTCAACCCCATCGAGGACGGCAAGTGGATGGTGTCGGTGTCCGCCAGCGGCGGGCAGCGCCCGCCCACCGACCTCGCGGGCTTCATGGAGGCCGTCAAGTCCCTGCGCGATCCGGTGCTGTTCGAGGCCATCGAGCACGCCACCTTGCTCGGCCCCATCCACGGTTCGGGCCGCACCGAGAACCGCTGGCGCCACTACGAGAAGCTGCGCCGCGCCCCCGACCGGTTCCTGGTCGTCGGCGACGCGATGGCCGCCTTCAACCCCTCCTACGGGCAGGGCATGTCGGTGGCCGTGAAGGGCGCGCTGGTCCTCGACCGGATGCTGCGCGAGCACGGCGCGGCCCCGGGGCTGGCCGGACGGCTGCGCAGGGCCCTGGCCAAGGAGGCCGCCGGAGCCTGGCAGATCGCCACCACCGCGGACCTCAACTACCCGTGGGCCGCCGAGGTTTCACCGCCCGACGCGGCCACCCGCATCGCCCAGTGGTACGTCGGCAAGGTCGCCGCCGTCGCCCCGGTCGACCGGGACGCCGCCACCGTCATCCTCGAACTCGGCCAGCTGCTGGTCACCCCGACCGCGGCCTTCCGGCCCAAGGTTCTGGCCGCGGCCCTGCGCGGGCCGCGCCGACCCGTTCCGTCGGCCCCGCCGAGCACAACGCACGGCGCCGCGGGGAGCATTGGGCACATGGATGTGCTCATCGGATCCCAGCGGCCGCGGGGTGCGGGCGCCCCCGCGCGGCGGTCCCGGGGCGGGCCGGCCGCGCAGGACGACACGCCCCTCGCCGAGGTCCTTCCGATCCACAGCAATCCAAGGAGAACCCGTTGACCACGACCGCCACGACCGCCGTCCATCCGGCCGTCCCGGCGCCGGCCGAGTCCCCGGCCGACGGCCGCGTCCGCGAGGACCTCACCTTCCGGGTGCGGCCCGCCGCGTCCCCGGAGACCGAGTGGCAGCTCCGGGGCGAGCTGCTGATCCCCGAACAGGGGGCGGACACCGTCCAGGTGCTCCTGCCGGGCCTCACCTACGACCGTCGCTACTGGACCGTGCCCGGTGAGTACGACTACGCCGCCCACATGCTGGCCGCCGGCTACGCCGTGCTGCTCCTCGACCGCCTCGGCACCGGCGCCAGCAGCCGCCCGTCGGCCCTGGACGTCACCGTCGACAGCAACGTGGAGACCATCCACCACGTGATCCAGGAGCTCCGCTCCGGCACCCCGGCCGGGCACTCCTTCGCCAAGGTCGTCACCGTCGGGCACTCCTTCGGTTCGGGCCTGGCCATCGTCGAGGCCGCGCGCCACGCGGACGTGGACGCCCTGGTCGTCACCGGCATGCTGCACACCACCGCGCCGCTGTACGACGAGGTCATCAACTTCTTCCACCCGGGCGCCGAGGACCCGGTCATCGCCGACCCGGACCTGCCGCAGTGGTACATGACCCAGCGCCCGGGCCTGCGCGCCCGGATGCTGGAGCACGCGGAGGGCATCGACCCGGAGCTGTCGGCCCACGACGAGCTCATCAAGGCCACCGCCACCCTCGGCGAGGGCGAGAGCCTGCCCCAGACGTACCTGCCCGAGTACTCGCTCGCGGTCAAGGTCCCCGTGCTCCTCGTGGTCGGTGAGCACGACGCGCTGTTCAGCAGCGCCGACGTCGGCTTCGCCGCCGACAGCGAGGCCGTGCACGCCTTCGAAGAGGGCTTCTACGGCCCCGAGGCGGAGCTGGAGACCCACGTCGTCCCGGCGACCGGCCACTCCCTGAACGTGCACCGCTCCGCTCCCGAGGCCTACGCGCTCACCGCGCGGTGGCTGCACCGAAAGCTCTCCGCGTCGGCATGACGTCGGAGTTACGTACCGAACAAGGGGTTCCCATGTTTGAAAGTTTGTCCCGCCACCTGCTCAATTCACCAAAAAAGGTATTGCTCTGGACCTTGATCGTCGTCCTTCTCGCGGGCGGCGCGGCGGGCGGCCTGCAGAAGCGCCTCACGATGGGTGGGTACGAGTCCACCGGCACCGAGTCGTACAAGGCCGCCGCCGAGCTGGGAGAGACCTTCAAGCAGGGTGAACCGAACCTGGTCCTCCTCGTGAAGGACGAGCGCGGGGTCGACGACCCGGCGGTCGCGGCCGCGGGTGCCGCTCTTGCAGCCAAGGTCGCCGGCGAGGACGGCGTCCGTGACGTGACCTCCTACTGGACCGCGGGCAAGGCCCCGGCCCTGCGCGCCAAGTCGGGCAACCAGGCGATCGTGCTCGGCCACGTCGACGGTGACTTCGACGAGGTCATGAAGCGCATCAAGAAGCTCGACGAGGACTACACGGGCAAGGGCAAGGTCGAGGGGCTGGAGGTGAAGACCGGCGGCGCCGCGATGATGTGGCTGGAGAACACCACCCAGTCCACCGAGGACAGCGCCAAGGCCGACGGCATGGTCTTCCCGCTGGTCTTCCTCGTCCTTGTGATCATCTTCGGCAGTGTGATGGCGGCCTTCCTGCCGCTCGCCGTCGCGTTCAGCGCGATGCTGCTGTCGATGGGCGTCCTGTTCGGCGTCACGATCTTCAGCGAGACCTCCAGCATGGTCATGAGCACCACGACCTTCCTGGGCCTGGGTCTCGGCATCGACTACAGCCTCCTCTTCGTCACCCGCTACCGAGAAGAACTCAAGCGGGGCCGGGAGATCAACGAGGCCATCCGCACCACCATGAACACCGCCGGTCGCACGGTGCTGTTCTCCGCCCTGACGGTCGCGGTCGCCTTCCTCGGCCTGTTCGCGCTGCCGTTCACGATGCTGCGTTCGCTCGCCATCGGCTGCATTTCCACCGCACTGCTCGCCGCCCTGTCGACGATCGTGCTGCTGCCGGCCCTGCTCAAGTGGATGGGCCCGCGCATCGACAAGTGGCAGATCATCAAGCGCAAGGAGAACCCCGCCAAGGACGGCGGCGGCTTCTGGCACAGCACCTCCACCGCGGTCATGAAGCGCCCGGTGCTGGTCTCCGTGGTCATCCTGGGCTTCGTCGTCCTGCTCGGCCTGCCCGCCCTGAACATGAACGCCCGCCTGCCCGACGAGAGCGTGCTGCCCACCGACGCCAAGTCGGCCGTGGTCGCCCAGCAGCTCAAGGCGGACTTCGACTCCCGCGAGCAGCAGCCGCTGCAGATCGTCTCCGTGGGCAGTGGTGACCCGAAGGCGAAGAGCGCCGAGATCGGCAGCTACGCCGAGCAGCTCTCCGCGCTCCCGAACGTGACCCGCGTCGACGCCCTCACCGGCAGCTACGCGGGCGGCAAGCTGGTGGCTCCGGCCACCGAGGCCAACAACCGCTTCGGCGCCGCCGACTCCACCTACCTGAACCTGATCCCCTCGGTGGACCCGCTCGGTGACGAGGGTGCCGAGCTCGTCCACGACGTCCGCGAGGCCAAGGCCCCGTTCGACGTCAAGGTCGGCGGCCCCGCGGCCGTCAGCGTGGACACCTTCGACACGCTCTCCGACACCCTTCCGATCGCCGCCGCCGTCCTCTTCGTCGGCATGTTCATCCTGCTCTTCCTGCTCACCGGAAGCGTGCTGCTGCCGATCAAGGCGATGATCCTCACCGGTCTCAGCCTGACCGCCACCTTCGGCGCCCTCGTCTTCATCTTCCAGGAGGGCAACCTCACCTGGCTGGTCGGCGACTTCATCGTCACCGGCGCCATCACCTGGACCGTGCCCATCATGCTGTTCGTGGTCGGCTTCGCGCTGTCCATGGACTACGAGGTGTTCATGCTGTCCCGGATCAAGGAGGAGTACGACCTCACCGGCGACAACGAGCTGGCGGTCGCCTCCGGTCTGGAGCGCGTCGGCAAGGTCGTCACCTACGCGGCCCTGATGCTCTCGCTCGTCTTCCTGGTCCTCGTCACCTCGGGCATCAGCTACATGAAGGCGATCGGCCTGGGCCTCGGCCTGGCCATCATCATGGACGCCACCCTCATCCGCGGCGCCCTGCTGCCCGCCACGATGAAGCTCATGGGCCGCGCCAACTGGTGGGCCCCCGGACCGCTGCGCAAGCTGCACGAGCGCTTCGGCATCCACGAGGGCGACGAGCCGCCGGCGACCGGTGCCCGCGCCGGCAAGCCGCTGGCCTCCAACACCCGCTGACGGCCCGGGTCCTGCTCCGTGTGCCCCACCGCCCGGGAGACCGGGCGGTGGGGCACGGAGCGGACCCCGCCACGGAGCGGCCGACGGCATCCACCCTCTGTCTCCTGGGAGAAATAGCGTGAGTACATCCCGGACCTCCAACATCGGTCTGCTCTACGACCTGCACGCGGAGGCGCGGCACCAGACGGTCATGCTGCTCGACCGCCCCTTCGACATCGCCCCCGACGCCGGCGTCCGGCACGACGCGGCCTCCCTCGCCGAGACCGTGCGCCGCGCCGCCGCGTGGCTGTACGCGGCCGGCGCCCGCCGCGGCGACCGCATCGCCATCGTCAAGCGCAACCACTACGACACCCTCATGCTCGCCGCCGCCGCCGCGCGGATCGGCGTACTGCCCGCGCAGCTCGCGCCGCTGAAGAACGTCGCCTCCATCCGGGCGATGATCGACAACCTCAAGCCGCAGCTCATCGTGGCCGGGGCCGAGGAACTGGACCGCGCCTACCGCGCCGGGATCAACCTCGCCGACCCCGGCGTGCGGGTCGTGGTGATCGGCCGGCCCGAGGAACCGCTGCCGCCGAACTCGGTCGCACTGGATGACCTGCGGGGCGCGCCCGAGGCCCGCGTGGACATCGTCCCCGACGAAGAGCCGATGATCATCACCCACAGCTCCGGCACCACCGGAGTCCCCAAGCTCGTGGTCAACTCGGGCCGCACCATCCTCGGCCTCGCCAGCCGCCTGGAGCGCATCCGCTTCCCCGTCGTCGCGAGCAAGCGCACCGACGTGGTGGGCTCCGCCGTGACCTTCGCGCACGCCCGCATCGTCTCCTGGACCGCCGGGCAGTTCGCGCTCACCCCGAAGGCCCTCGTGGTGATCTCCGACCCGTCCGTCGAGAACGCCGCACGGGCGCTGGAGCGGTACAAGCCGACCACGCTCGAGGCCTGCCCCAACATCTTCCAGCGCTGGGAGGAGCTCGCGGACGATCGCCCCGAACTCTTCCGGCAGGTCCGGCTGTTCGCCGGTACCTTCGACGCGGTCCACCCCCGGACCGTGCGCAAGTTCCTCGCCGCCTCCGGCAAGAAGCGGGTCATCTGGGGCCAGAGCTGGGGTCAGAGCGAGGTCGGACCGGTCTGCATCGCCTGGTTCAACCGCCGCAAGGTGGCGAAGACCGACTCTCCCACCGCCATCACCAACGACCTCGGGCGCCCCGTGCCGATCCTGGCCAAGGTCAAGGTCGTCGACCCCGACACCGGCCGCACCCAGCCCCGCGGCAAGCCGGGCATCCTCATGGTCGCCTCCGGCGGCCGCTGCCTCACCTACCTCGGTGAGGAGGACCGCCACGCGATGAAGACCGAGGGCAAGTGGTGGAACACCGGCGACGTCGGCGTCCGCGGCCGGTTCGGCGCGCTGCGCCTCGTCGACCGCGAGGTGGACACCATTCCCGGCGGCAGCAGCATCGAGGTGGAGAGCGTCCTGCTGGACCGCCTCGACAAGGCCATCGACGTGACCGTGCTCGGCGTGCAGGGCCAACTGCCGGTCCCCGTGCTGTCCATGAGGGACGGAGAGCTCGACGAGGCCGCGTGGCAGCGTGCCACCCGGGGGCTGCCCCCGCTGGCCCGGCCGGTCCTCGTCCGCTGGGAGGACGTACCGCGCACCGCCACCTGGAAGGTGCGCCGCCTCGAACTGCTGGAACAGGTGCTCGGCGAGAAGCAGACCGTCGGCACCGGCCGCTGGACCTGACCCGCCACCCACGACCGAGAAGGGAAGGAACGAAAGCATGGACGGCATCGTCCTCATCGACTTCATGACCAACCCGCCGGCGATGCACGCGGCGCGGGAGGTGCCCGGCTGGTTCTACTGGCCGCTGGAGATGTTCCAGGGCATCGCGTGGATCTGGGCGTACGTCGCGCTGATCCGGCGCGCTTCGATCGACAAGTACGTCGGCATGCCGCTGGGCGCGCTGGCCCTCAACTTCGGCTGGGAGCTCACCTACGGCTTCGTCCTGCCGACACCACCGGCCCAGAAGTGGATCCTCGTGGCCTGGTTCGGCCTCGACGTGATCATCCTGTGGCAGGCGGTGAAGTACGGACGCAAGGACTTCAAGGGCTTCACGGGGTCGTCCCGCTTCTGGACGGCCACGGTCCTGGGCCTGGTCGCCTACGCGGCCCTCTTCCACATCCTGCTGGGGCGCGAGTTCGCGGACTACTACGGCATCTACGGCGCTCAGGGGATCAACGTCTTCATGAGCGCGGCCTACATCGGCCTGCTGCTCCGCCGGCGTTCCACCAAGGGACAGTCGATGGGCGTGGCGCTCTCCAAGATGCTCGGCACCTTCGCCGTCACCACCATGTTCGGCGGACAGTTCCCCGACCGCTGGCTGCTGCTGTTCTTCGGCTCCACCGTGCTGCTCCTGGACCTGACCTACACCCGGATGCTGTACCGCCAGTTCCGGGCCGAGGGACGCAATCCCTGGACCGGCCGCCCGCTGGCCGGCACGCGACCGGCCGTCGCCACGGCGGGCGACGGGGCCGTCGCGCCGCTCGTCCCGCCGGCCCGCGCCGGCATCCCGGTCCCCGCCGGCGCCCACTCGACGAGGAGCAGCAATGTCTGATCTCGACGTCGCCGTCGTCGGCGCCGGCATCGCCGGCCTGAGCACCGCCTACCGCCTCGCGGAGGCCGGCTACCGGGTGGAGGTCTTCGAGTCGGAGTCCGAGGCCGGCGGCCGCATGCGCTGCGGCCGCATCGACGGCTACACGATCGACCGCGGGGCCGAGACGCTCGCCCCGTTCGGCTACCCGGCCACCTGGGAGCTGATCCGCGAGCTCGGCCTCCAGGAGTCGGGCGACCTGCACCGCATCAGGCCGCCCGTCGCCCTGTGGCGCGACGGCCGGGCGTTCCCCTGGCTCGGGCACCCGCTCTCGACGCTCAGCAGGGCGGGTCTGTCCCCGGCCGCGTGGGCGCAGAGCCTGCGGCTGATGGCGCACGCCGGCCGCCGGGGCGCCCTGGACCCGCTGTACCCGGAGGACTCGGTCTTCGGGACCAGCACGGTCGCCGAGCTCGGCCGTCAGTACCACCCCGAACTGGTCGACCGGATGCTGGAGCCGATCGCCGCCTCCGCCTTCGGCTGGACCTCGGAGCGCTCCTCGGCCGCCCCGCTGATGGCGATCATCATGGGCACGAAGGGCATCCTGCGCTGGCGGACGTACAAGTACGGCCAGGACACCATGGCCCGCAAGCTCGCCGAGCGCCTGACCGTGCACGTGGGCAAGCGCGTGCAGACCGTCAAGGAGGACGGCACCGGGGCGAGGCTGATGTTCGAGGACGGCACCGACGTCTCCGCCAGGGCCGTCGTGGTCACCCTGCCCTCCCCGCAGGTCACGAACATCTACCCGGACGTCCCGGACGAGGAGCGGGCCTTCCTGGAGGCCTCGACCTTCTCCTCGGTGATGCGCGTCGCCTGCATGCTCGACCGCCCGCTGGAGCCGCGCAGGAGGCCGCTCGGCCCCAAGCTGTACGCGGCGCTGATCGCCAAGGGCGAGAGCCCCCTGCTGGCGGGCTGCACCGTCGAGCACAACAAGTGCCCCGAGCGGGCGCCGGCCGGCAAGGGCCTGGTCTCCCTGCTCGTCCTGCCCAGCCGGGTGCCCGGACTCTTCGAGGCCAGCGACGAGGACGTCTCGCGCATGGTCCTGGAAGAGGGCGAGAGGCTGCTCATCGACGGGCTCCAGGAGGCGTGCGTGGGAACGGACGTCATCCGCTGGAAGCACGCCCTGCCGGACGCGCCGCCGCAGGCGCTCGCGCTGCGCAAGCAGTTCGTCCGGCGCGCGCCCCGGGCCATCGAGTACGCCGGCGACTGGCTGTTCCTGCGGCCGAGCAGCGAGGCCGCCATCGCCTCGTCCAAGCTCGCGGTGCCGCGCGTACGGGCACTGCTGGAGCGCTGAGCGGCCCGCCGGCCACCGGCTGCGCCGCACGCGGACGGGGGGGGCCGGGACCCCCGGGGGCGCGGCGGGGGGGAATTGCAAATATAGCACCCCACCCGCCCAGCTGAGGTACTGGT
>NZ_JBSGXB010000020.1:0-49380 GCF_053609185.1 Streptomyces sp. NPDC054956
CCCCGGGCCGCGGCCCTTCCTCGTGTACGGAGCGTGCGGTGGCCGCCGGGGCTCCGCTACGGCGCGACGCGCGAGCGGCGGACCGAGAAGGTCACGAAGCCGGCCCCGAGGCCCAGGCAGAGCGTGCCGCCCAGCAGGTACGGGGTGGTGTCGACGGAGCCGGTCTCGGCGAGTGCGAGCGAGGCGTCGGCGGGCGATCCGGCCGACGCGGCCTGGACGCGGGCGCTCTCCGCGGCGGACGCGCCGGCGGAGCCGTTCGCGTGCCCGGGGGCGGTGGCGTTGGCCGAGGGGACGAACCACAGAGCGGCGAGGAGGGTGGTCGCTCCGAGAGCGGTGAGTGTCGATCGGCGTGCGGACACGGTGCGATCCCCCTTGTGGCAGCAGCGAATTGGCCGTGTCCGGTGATGGTACCTCCGGAGCGGTCCGGGCTTCAGCCCGGTGCGGAAAGCCCTGTGGGGGGAACTCCAGGGAAAGGGGAGGGAAAGCAGGTGGCTTTATATCGGGTCATATCGTGGCGTTCTCGACTCCGTGGAGAAAGGGCCCCGTTCGCGGGGAAGCGGAATCGGAGCGGAAGGGGCGGGTCGCGGGAACCCGGGGATTGCACGGGATTACCCTCCGTCATATGAACCCTTCTGAGACATCACGATACGTACGACTTCGGGTGGATCTGGTACTCGAAGTACCCGATGTCGACGCGCTCACCGGAGCCGCGCTCGCGCACATCAAGGCCGACGAGTTCATGCCGGACGAGGAGCGGGGCCACGCGGAAGCGGCCGTCCGGGAGGACGAATCCGAGGCCCTGGCCTACTTGGTGGACCCCACCGACCTGGTCGCGGAAATCCCCGGAGTGGAGCTCGCGCAGGCTTCCTGGAGCAGCGAGCCCGTGGAATACGACCCCGAGTCCATGGAGTGGGACCTGGACGAGGAAGATGGGGACATCGACGTAGAGGCTGACAACGTCTGACGGTGGGGTTGACCACATCCGAAGGGAATGTGGAAGCGACCCGGGGCGTCAACACGTTGTCAGGACGAGGCAGGGGGGCCACGCCCCCCTGCCCGGGGAACAGGGTTCCGGCAACGATGGAGTGGCGTGTGAGGACGGACAGCAAGCGACGGAGAAGGTCCCTGGTGGCCATATCCGCCGTACTGGGTGGCGTACTGGTGCTCGCGGGATGCGGTGATTCCGGCGACGGCGCGAAGGATGTACCGAAGGCCAACGGGGAGGCGTCTGCCAAGGCCGATGTCGACGCGGCGGCGGCCAAGGACAGCTCGAAGGCGAAGATAACCATCACGCCCAAGGACGGCGCCGCCAACGTCGGTCTGAACGACGCGGCGAACGTGGCCGTCGAGGACGGCACGCTCACCCAGGTCGAGCTGAAGACCAGCGAGGGCACCGCGGTCGCGGGCAAGATCGCCGCCGACGGCAAGAGCTGGAAGCCGGACGCCGCGCTGAAGCGCTCGACCAAGTACGCGCTGTCGGCGACCGCGAAGGACGAGGCGGGCCGCGAGGCGCACGAGAACGCCTCCTTCACCACCGTCTCCCCGGAGAACAGCTTCGTCGGCTCGTTCATCCCGGACGAGGGCAAGACCGTCGGCGTGGGCATGCCGGTCTCGATCACCTTCAACAAGCCGATCAAGGACAAGAAGGCCGTCCAGGCGGCCATCACGGTGACGTCCACGAGCGGCCAGGAAGTCGTGGGGCACTGGTTCAGCGCTCAGCGCCTCGACTTCCGCCCCGAGAAGTACTGGCAGGCGAACTCGACCGTCACGCTGAAGATGGCGCTGGACGGCGTCGCGGGCGGCCCGGGCATCCAGGGCGTCCAGAACAAGACCGCCACCTTCAAGATCGGCCGTAGCCAGGTCTCCACGGTCGACGCGAAGACGAAGAAGATGACGGTCACCCGGGACGGCGCGGTCCTCAAGACCATCCCGATCTCGGCGGGCTCCCCGGAGAACCCGACGTACAACGGCCAGATGGTGATCTCCGAGAAGTTCAAGGAGACCCGGATGAACGGTGCCACCGTCGGCTTCACGGACGACGACGGCAAGGGCGAGTACGACATCAAGGACGTTCCGCACGCGATGCGCCTGTCGAACTCCGGCACCTTCGTGCACGGCAACTACTGGGGATCGGACTCGATCTTCGGCAGCGTCAACACCAGCCACGGCTGCGTCGGCCTGAACGACGCCAAGGGTGCCAACGACCCGAACCAGCCGGCGGCCTGGTTCTACGACAACTCCCTCATCGGAGACGTCGTCACGGTCATCAACTCCCCGGACAAGACCATCAAGCCGGACAACGGCCTGAACGGCTGGAACATGAGCTGGACGGAGTGGAAGGCGGGCTCGGCCGTCTGACGCGCCGACAGGCACGGAACCCCGCGAACGGCGGGGAGCCCCCGGAGTGACTCCCGGAGCGGCTCCCCGCCGTTCGGCCTTTCCGAACCCCATTCCCGTACCCCCCTTCTCATCCGACTCTTACCCGCGGCTTATCCGGCGATCAGAGGTGCTGCCTAGGTTCGGCCGCATGTTCTTCACCTACCTCCGGCGCGAGTTGCGCCGCCGCAGGAAGGCGGCGCTCGTCGTCGCCTCCGGGCTCGCCCTGGGCATCGCCCTCGTCATCGTCGTCACCTCGGTCTCGGCGGGGATGGCGCAGGCGCAGGGCAAGGTCCTCCAGTCGCTCTACGGCCTCGGGACGGACATGACCGTCACCAAGGCGCAGACCCCACCGGGCGAGGGCGGCGCCGCCCGGCCCCGCTTCCGGTTCGACGCGAAGGGCGAGGGCGACACGGGCGCCGAGGCCGAGCAGAGCAGCGACCTCGTGATGCCGCAGGGCTTCGAGACGCTCGACGCCGCGACCGTGGGCCAGGTGTCCGGCCAGGACGGCGTCGCCCGGGCCGTCGGCGGGCTCAGCCTCCAGGTGATGAAGGTCAACGGGCAGTTCAAGCGCGGGGAGTTCAGGCGCGCGGAGGGCACCGCGGGCGGCGGCGCCACCACCTCCAAGCCCGGCGCCACGGGCGGGGCCTCGGGCGGTGGGACGGGCAAGGTCGAGGGCGGCGGCGCCGACTTCGACGTCAACTCCTTCTCCGTCTACGGCACGGACGTCACGCGGCCCGAGCTGGGCCCGCTCACCACGTCCAAGATCACCTCGGGCCGCGGTTTCGGGACCGGCGAGACCGACGCGGCCGTCGCCGTCGTCGACAGCGCCTACGCCATGAAGAACAAGCTCGTCGTCGACTCCGAAATCACCATCAAGAACGCCAAGTTCAAGGTCGTCGGCATCGCCACCGCCGACAGCGGGGACGCGGCCGCCAACGTCTACCTCCCGCTCGAGCAGGCCCAGACCCTCGCCGGGACCCCCGACAAGATCACCACGGTCTACGTCCAGGCCAAGGACTCCCAGGCCATCGGCTCCGTGAAGCAGGCCATCCAGAAGAACGTCCCGGACACCACCGTCACCACCTCCGCCGACCTGGCCGACACGGTCTCCGGTTCGCTCTCCACCGCTGCCTCCCTCGCCTCCACCGTCGGCAAGTGGCTCTCCTACGCGGTCCTCCTGGCGGCCTTCCTCGTCGCCGGGCTGCTGACCTCCTCCGCCGTCTCCCGGCGCGTCCGCGAGTTCGGCACCCTGAAGGCCCTCGGCTGGAAGAGCGGCCGCGTCACCCGCCAGGTCGCCGGAGAGGCCCTGGTCAACGGCCTGATCGGCGGGGCGCTCGGCATCGGTGTCGGCCTCGCCGCCGCGTACGCCATCACCGCGATCAGCCCGAAGCTCACCGCGCAGATCGCCGGCGGCGGCGCCCGGGCCGGCGCGGGCGCCGGCGGCGGGATGATGCGCTCCGCCCGGCAGAGCGCGGGCAAGGCCCTCGACATCGCGCTCACCGCGCCCGTCTCGCTCTCCACCATCGGCCTGGCCGTCGCCCTCGCCGTCGCGGGCGGACTGATCGCGGGCGGCTTCGGCGGCTGGCGCGCCTCCCGGCTGCGGCCGGCGGACGCCCTGCGCCGCGTCGAATAGCCCGTCCGCCCCGCGGGGCAGCCCCGTCCGCCCCGCGGGCCGCCGGGCCCGCGGGTCCGACCGCCCGCGCGCGGGCGACCGTACGTACTTCTGAGCGAGCGAAGGAACGAGATGTACCAACTCACCGGTGTCACCAAGCGCTACCGGCGCGGCAAGGAATCCATCGACGCGCTGGCCGGCGTGGACCTGACCATCGAGGACGGCGGCCGGCTCGTCATCCAGGGGCCCACCGGCGGCGGCAAGTCCACCCTCCTGCAGATGCTCGGCGCCCTCGACCGGCCGACGGCGGGCACGGTCGTCCTCGACGGGCTCGACCTCGCCACCGTCTCCGAGGCCCGCCTCACCCGCGTCCGGGCGGAGAACATCGGCTTCGTCTTCCAGTCCTTCAACCTGATCCCGACGCTCACCGCGCAGGAGAACGTCGAGACCGCCCTGGTCCCGCTCGGCCTCAAGGCGCGCGAGCGCCGCGAGCGGGCCGCCGAGGCACTGGACTCCGTGGGCCTCGGCGAGCGGATGGGCCACCTGCCCGGCGAGATGTCCGGCGGCCAGCAGCAGCGCGTGGCCATCGCCCGGGCCCTGGTGAAGCGGCCGAAGGTGCTGCTCGCCGACGAGCCCACCGGCAACCTCGACGAATCGATGCGCGACGAGGTCATGGACCTGCTGGAAGGGCTGTGGAAGGAGCACGGCCTGACCTTCGTGATGGTCACGCACGACAGCGCGCTCGCCAAGCGGGCACCGCGCGTGGCCACGATCCGCAAGGGCCGGGTGACGATCACCGAAAACGCCTGAGCGCGCCGCCGGGGTCCGGATTAGGGTCCTGAGCATGATGATCACCCCGCTCTCCGTACCCCCGACCGACGCCGAGGTCGACCACTGGTGGGCCGTCCTGGCCTCCGCCCGGACGGCCGACCTGCCGCAGGCACCGCCGCCGTCCCGGACGGAGGTGGCCGGGGCGCTGCGGGTGCCCTCGCCGCGGGGGCGCTCGGTGCACTGGGCCACGGAGGAGGGCATCGCCTCGCTGGTCCTGTTCACCGACGGCCGCAATGACCGGACCGCGTTCCTGGACGAGCTGACCGTACGGCCGGACGCGCGCAGGCGCGGTGCGGGAACGGCCCTGTGGGCGCGGGTCCGGGAGGAACTGCTCGCCGACGGCCGGACCTCGGTCTCGGCCGAGGTGGACCTGGGCGGGCCGGGCCAGGCGTTCGCGGAGTCCGTGGGCTTCGAGAACGTCCTGTCGATGGGCTGGTACGTCCAGGACGTACGGGCGGCGCGGGAGGAGCCCGAGCCGCCCACGCCCGGCTACGAGCTGTTCTGCTGGCCCGGGCTGGTCCCCGACGCCTGGGCGCCGGCGGTGGCCGCCGCCCACGGGTCGATGGAGGACGCGCCCTCCGGGGACCTGGACCAGCAGGTCCAGGTATGGACGGCGGAGCGCCTGCACGCCGCCCACCGCAAGATCCTGGACCGGGGAGGCGCGCTGACCACGGTCGCCGCCGTCACCCCCGACGGCGAGGTGGCCGCCTACACGGAACTGGTCCTCCCCGATCCGGCGGGCCCGCGCGCGCTGCAGTACGACACCGTGGTGGTCCCCGCGCACCGGGGCCACGGCCTCGGCCGCGCGGTCAAGCTCCGCATGCTCGCGGAGGCGGCGGTCCGCCACCCGGACCTGCGCACCGTCGCCACCTCGGTGGCCGACGACAACGCCCCGATGCTCGCGGTCAACGCCGCGCTCGGCTACCGCCTCGAACGCACGGCCGGGTACTTCCAGCTGCGGATCGAGGACTGACCCGGGGGCCGGTCCGGGCTCCGGACCGGCCGCTCACTGACCGGAGGCCGGTGCGCCCTGCGGCGCCGCGGCCGGAGCCGCAGGCGCCGACCAGGAGGAGAGCATGCGCAGGGCGTCGGCGGAGGGGGAGCCCGGAGGCGCGTGATAGGTGACGAGGAACTGCGCCGGATCGTCCGGCAGGGCCAGGGTCTCGAAGGAGAGCAGGAGCTCGCCGACCAGGGGATGGCGCAGTCGCTTCAGGCCGTGGGTCTTGTTGTCCGCCACCGTGTGGGCCGCCCACAGCCGGCGGAACTCCTCGTTCTTCACCGACAGCTCGCCCACCAGGGCCGACAGGCGTTCGTCCTCGGGGTACTGGCCGGCGTACAGGCGCAGATTGCTCACCACCTCGCAGGCCCGGCACTCCCAGTCCGCGTACAGCTCGGCCGTCGCCGGGTCCAGGAACACCATCCGCACGAGGTTGCGCTCCTGCGCCGGCAGGGCACCGAAGTCCCCGAAGACCGCGGCCGCCAGCGGGTTCCACCCGATGACGTCCTGGCGCCGCCCGACCAGGTACGCGGGTACCCCGTCCATGGCGTCCAGCAGCGTCCGCAGCTCCGGCCGGACCTGCTGCGGGCGGGTCGTCTGGCGGCGCCTGCGCGGCTTCGGGGCGGCCAGCCGGCTCAGGTGCGCGTGCTCCGTACCGTCCAGGCGCAGGGCCCGCGCGATGGCGTCGAGGATCTCCGCCGACACGTTCTGGCCGTGGCCCTGCTCCAGGCGCGTGTAGTACGCCACGGAGACCCCGGCCAGCTGCGCCAGCTCCTCGCGGCGCAGCCCCGGGACCCGCCGGTGGCGTCCGTAATCGGGCAGGCCCACGTCCTCCGGGCGCAGCCGGGCACGCCGGGACCGCAGGAATTCGCCGAGCTCGGTTCGCTGGTCAAGCTGATCCATCACCCCAGTATCGCCGGACGGACGTGCGACCGGGCGGCTGTGCCTGACCCCGCCAGGGGTAGGTTCGCCAGTCCTAGGCAGGACAGGGGGATGGGTGTCCGCCGAGCGGGTGGGCAAGCTGGTGGCCGAGCCGCGGTCCCCCGCGGCGCAGTCTCCACCAGCAGTCTTCGCCAGCAGTCCCACGAGGAGTCCCACCGTGTCCGTCACCCAGGTCGCCGCCTACGCCGCCCCCGCCCCCAAGGCGCCGCTGGAGCGCACCACCGTGCCGCGCCGCCCGGTCGGCCCGCACGACGTCCTCATCGACATCAAGTTCGCCGGCATCTGCCACTCCGACATCCACCAGGTCACCGACGGCTGGGGCGAGGGCATCTACCCGATGGTCCCGGGCCACGAGATCGCCGGTGTGGTCGCCGAAGTCGGTTCGGACGTCACCAAGTTCGCGGTCGGCGACCACGTGGGCGTCGGCTGCTTCGTCGACTCCTGCCGCGAGTGCGAGCAGTGCCTCGCCGGCCAGGAGCAGTTCTGCGCCAAGGGCATGACCGGCACCTACAACGCCCTCGACAAGAACGGCGAGCCCACGTACGGCGGCTACTCCACGCACGTGGTCGTCGACGAGAACTACACCGTCCGCATCCCCGACGGCCTCGCCCTCGACGTGGCCGCCCCGCTGCTGTGCGCCGGCATCACCCTCTACTCCCCGCTCAAGCACTGGAACGCCGGCCCCGGCAAGCAGGTCGCGATCGTCGGCCTCGGCGGACTCGGCCACATGGGCGTCAAGATCGCCCACGCGCTCGGCGCCGAGGTCACCGTGCTCTCGCAGACCCTGCGCAAGAAGGAGGACGGGCTGAAGCTGGGCGCCGACCACTTCTACGCCACGAACGACGAGGCCACCTTCGACGAGCTGGCCGGCCGCTTCGACCTGATCGTGTCCACCGTCTCCGCCCCCCTCGGCTTCGACGCCTACCTGGGGCTGCTGAAGGTGGACGGCGCGCTGGTCAACGTCGGCGCCCCCGAGGAGCCCGTCTCGCTGAACCTGTTCTCCGTCATCGGCGGCCGCAAGACCCTGGCCGGCTCGATGATCGGCGGGATCGCCGAGACGCAGGAGATGCTCGACTTCTGCGCGGAGCACGGGCTCGGCTCGGACATCGAGGTGATCCGGGCCGAGGAGGTCAACGAGGCCTACGAGCGCGTCCAGGCGGGCGACGTCCGCTACCGCTTCGTCATCGACACCTCGACGATCTGATCGCACGGGGCCGGGCGGGTGGATCCGGTAATCGGTGTCACATGTTCTTCACGCCGCGTGCATGGCCTTGGCCGCGCGGGCTTGCGGATGATCTACGCACCGACCGACCACCCGCACCAGTCCAGGAGTTCGCGATGTCCAGCCGCCGTCACTTCCTCGCCGGATCGGCGGCGGCCGCCGCCGGCCTCGCGGCCCTCCCGCAGCTGGCGCAGCCCTCGCGGGCGGCCGCCGCCGAGCCGGCCGGCGGGCCCCCGAACATCGTGGTGGTCCTGGCCGACGACCTCGGATACGGGGACCTGGGCGCGTACGGCCAGAAGCTCATCACCACCCCGCGCATCGACCGGCTCGCCGCCGAGGGCCTGCGCTTCACCGACGCCTACTCCGCCGCCGCCGTCTGCGCGCCCTCCCGGGCCGCGCTGCTCACCGGCCTGCACACCGGCCACGCCGCCGTCCGCGCCAACCCCTCCAGCGGCGGCCAGGGCAGCCTCGGCGCCGGCGACACCACCTTCGCCGAGGTGCTCCGGGCACGCGGCTACCGTACGGGCCTGTTCGGCAAGTGGGGCTTCGGACCGGAGACCGGGGACCAGCCGAGCCACCCGGGCGCGCGAGGCTTCGAGGAGTTCTACGGCTACATCGACCACAGCCACGCCCACGAGTACTACCCGTCCTACCTGTGGCACAACAATGCCAAGGAGACCGTCCCGGCGGGCACCTTCGCCCCCGACGCGATCGCCGCGCGCGCCCTCGACTTCATCGACGCCCGCGCCGCCGGCACCGACCCCTTCCTGCTCTTCCTGGCCCCGAACCTCCCGCACGCCCCCAGCGACATCCCCGACGTCGGCGCCTACGCCTCCCAGTCCTGGACGCAGGCGAACAAGGCGCACGCGGCGCAGATCAGCCTCCTCGACGCACAGGTCGGCGCGATCGTGGACCGGCTGACGGCGCGGGGGCTCGCGCAGAACACCGTGGTCCTGGTCGCCTCCGACAACGGCCCGCACGAGGAGGGCGGCGTGAACCCCGACCTCTTCGACGCCAACGGCCCGCTGCGCGGCTACAAACGAAACCTCTACGAGGGCGGCGTCCGCGTCCCGCTGATCGCCTGGTCCCCGGGCCGCATCGCACCCGGCACCACCAGCGCCCGCCCCACCCCGCTGTACGACCTGCTGCCCACCCTCGCGGACCTGGCGGGCGGCGCCCCCGCCCCCTCCGACATCGACGGCCTCTCGGCGGCCCCCGTCCTGAACGGCACCCCCGCCCTCGCCCCGGTCCACGGCCACCTCTACTGGTACCGCGACGAGCAGGGCGTCACCAGCCGGGCCAACACCCAGGACGGCGGCCGGGCGAAGCAGGTCGCGGAGGCCATCCGCAAGGACCAGTGGAAGGCCGTACGGTTCGCTCCCGCGCGGGACCGGACGGTGGCGGACTCGAAGTGGGACTTCGAGCTCTACAACCTGGCGGTGGACCTCGGCGAGCAGAACAACGTGGCGGCGAAGAACCCGTCGGTGGTCACGTCGTTGACGGCCCTCCTCCGTTCCTCCTGGGCGGACACGTACGTACGCCGCCCGTGGGGCCTGAAGGCGGTGGTGGACGCGGTGGCCTCGACGCTCACCACGACCGTCTCGAACGGCACGACCCGCCCCTGGCCGGACGTCCGCGTCACCCTTCCGCTCCCGTCGGGCTGGACGGCCACCGCGACGACCGCGACGACCACCTCCTCCCTCGCCGCGGGCGAGTCCCTGACCACGACGTGGCAGCTGACCCCGCCCTCGACGGTGCCCGCACCCGTGCTCCTCGTTCCGCAGGCCACCACCTCGTCCTCCCTCGGCTTCACGGCGCCCACCCGCTACACCCCCCTGCCGGCCCCGCCCGCGCAGGACAGCTACCTCAGCGACCTCACGTGGGTCTCGGCCGCCAACGGCTGGGGCCCGGTCGAGATCGACCGCTCGAACGGCAAGCAGGCGGCGGGCGACGGCACCCCGATCGCCTTCGGCGGAGTCACCTACGCCAAGGGCCTGGGGGTGCACGCCCCGTCGGAGATCGTCTACCACCTGGGCGGACGCGGGAACCGGTTCACCGCCCTGGTCGGCATCGACGACTTCTCGACGAAGCAGTCCTCGGCCGGAGCCACCCGCGCGACCGTCCGCGCCGACGGCCGCACCCTGTTCACGACCGGTGTCCTGACGGGCGCCTCGGGCCCGACCGCACTCGACATCGACGTCCGCGGCGTCCGCCTCCTCCACCTGGTGGTCGAGGACGCCAACGCGAACTCCGCCTTCGACCACACCTCGTGGGCCCTGGCCCGGGTGACGGTGGTCTGAGGGGCTTGCTGGTGGGCGGGGGCTTTCGCCCCCGCCTACCAGCTCTCGATGCCGTTGACGGTCGCGGCGATGACGTCGCAGAGGCGCGTGACGCCCGTGACGTCACACTTGACGTCCGTGACCGTGACGAACACCTGGTACATCCCCTGTCGCCCGTTGCGCCGTTGAACGGACTGTCCGAACTTTGCCGAGAGCGTCTTGTCGAGCCGGGCGTTTATCGTGTCGCGCGCGGATTTCCCGGACTTCAATGCCGTGATGGGGATGTTCTGGTTCGCGGAGCATTCGATCTCCACCACGACGGTCGCGGCAGCGGTGAGCGACTTGAACCGGGCGACGATCTCCACCTGGCCGGAGTGGCTGATCATGCGGACCTGTCCGTCGCCGGCCTCGTACCGTCCCAATCCCACGTAGAGCTGACCGACGCGGCGGCAGAGGTCCTCCTCCGACACCTCGTCGGATCCGCTGGCCAGTTGGATGATCGCCTCCGCCGACCGCAGGGGCGCGACGAAGTCGGTGACCGTCTGCGGGCGGTCGTCGGGGGACTTCGCCGTCGCCTGCTTGTACAACTCCAGCAGCTGTTCGGAGGCGCGGTCGTCCACCCAGCTGGCGAGTTCGTGCGAGAGGATCTCGTGGTTCTTCGCGAAGTTCTCCGGGTTCGGGTCCCGGCCGGTGATCAGGAAGAACATCAGCTGGCCGAGGCTGAACACGTCGACGGTCTCGCTCCGGGCCGTCCTGGCGTTGGGTTCGTACAGCTGCTCCGGCGCCGCGTAGTTGATGACGCCGCCGACGCCGAGGTTCGCCGTCATCGTGCGGTTCGTCTCGTGGTACGCCAGGTCGAAGTCGGTCAGGTACGGGTCCAAATTCCCGTCGGCGGCATAGGAGATGATGATGTTCTCGGGCTTGATGTCCCGGTGGCGGACCCGCTGGGAGTGAGCGTGCTGGACCGTCTCGCAGACGTCGATCATCAGACGTACGGTGGCCTCGGCGTTGCCGTTCCGCTCGATGTAGAAGTTGCGCAGGTTGTCGCCCTGGATGGAGTCCATCAGGAATCCGAAGGGCGCCGCCGTCATCTCGTGCACGCGGACGATCCGGGGGTGCTCCAGTTTGCGCATGTTGCGGTAACCGTTGCTGAAGCGCTGCACCTTGACGGGGTCGTCGAGCTCGTTGCCGTGGAAGATCTTCAGGGCGCGCAGCTCGCCCTCGGCGTTCTCCACCTCCCACACGTGGCCGTAGCCGCCGTGCCCGATGTGCCGGACGATCCTTCCGAAGCGGGTCTCCTCGCCCACGCTGACCTCTGAGAGGTGCTTGCGGAACTCGCGGATGCGGCGCGTGAGATCGTCCCACTCGGGGTTCCGGCGCACGTCGGGCAGATCCTGCTCGGTCTCCTCGAACCATGCCACGACGCCTTCGAGTTCCGTGGCGCAGTTCTTCGCTCCCCCGGACATCCTTATGCCTCGGTCGCTGAGTTCCCTGAGCTGCAAGTAGTAGTACTGGTCGACCAGGTTCTGCGCCTTGGAGATGATCCGGTTCAGCTCGTTCTTCTCGATCGGGCGCCCTTGGCGCGGCTCGAAGCCGCTGCCGATCACGACGGTGCCGGCGACATCGCCCTTGAAGACGGGGGTCTGGACCTCCTTGGGCAGGGCGCTGGCGACGTACTCGTAGATGCTCATCAGGGTGACGTCGCCGTCCCAGTTCACCGCGGCGCCGAGCAGCGCGTCCGTCAGGATGTCGGTGAACACGCCGCGGCCGTTCAACTCCACCGCGACCTCTTCGGGGCGGCAGGCGGCGAGCACGCAGCGGCTCTCGTTCACCGCCTGCACCTCGCGTTCCACGTCGGAGGGCCTGAGCGGGCGGCTGTTGGTCCAGGTGAAAGCGGAGCCGGAGTGGCAGCAGTCCAGAACGGACACCACGTGATCGAAGACGAGGCTCGCGGACTCCATGAGCTGGGCGAGCTGGGCCAGGGAGATCCCCGGGTCGAAGTTCTCCGCATCATGGGTGACCAAGTGCCCGGCCTGGCCGAGGACTTGGCCGTGCCCCGCGAAGTAGAAGAGGAGGATGCTCCCCTCTCCGTTGTGTTCCTCGGCGTAGGCGATGCGGGACAGTTCCTTGAGGATGTTGGGCCGGGTCGCCCGGCCGTTCAGCAAGGTCAGGCTGTCGAAGTCGTATTGCTCCAGGGAGAGACACGAGGCGACGTCGTTCGCGTCGTTGACGCAGCCGCTTAACGGCGCGTCGGGATACGTGTCGATGCCAATGACGATGGCCTTGTTCACTTCGCCCACCCGTCGGATCCGGCACGGGGAGGCCGCCGTGCCTGCCAGCTGAGTCACGACCCTAAACCCTGGGATGGTGAGGCACCAGGTACTTCGCGCACCCGGCCCGGGCCGAGCAGGACCCGGGGCCCGGGGGAGGGCAGAGCCCTGCTCGGCGGGGGCGCACACCCCCGCGGGACGGCGTCAGCCGTCGGCGCGGGCCACGCCGATCGGGCAGGAGACGCCCGTGCCGCCGATGCCGCAGTAGCCGCCGGGGTTCTTGTCCAAGTACTGCTGGTGGTATGCCTCGGCATTCCAGAAGGGGCGCTCCGCCGCCGGGAGGATCGCCGTGGTGATCTGGCCGTAGCCCGAGCCCGTCAGGACGCGCTGGTAGGCGTCGCGGGAGGCTTCGGCCGTGGCCTGGTCGGCGGGGGAGTGGGTGTAGACCGCCGAGCGGTACTGGGTGCCGACGTCGTTGCCCTGGCGGAAGCCCTGGGTGGGGTCGTGGGACTCCCAGAACAGCTTCAGGAGGGCCTCGTAGGAGACCTGGGACGGGTCGTAGACCACGCGGACGACCTCCGTGTGGCCGGTCCCGCCCGAGCAGACCTCCTCGTAGGTCGGGTTCTCGGTGAAGCCGCCCTGGTAGCCGGCCAGGGTGGTCCACACCCCCGGGGTCTGCCAGAACTTGCGCTCGGCGCCCCAGAAACAGCCGAGGCCGAAGTCCGCGACCCGCAGGTGGGCGGGGTACGGGCCCGCGAGGGGGTTGCCGAGCACCGTGTGGACGGCGGGCAGGGCGAAGAGCGGCTCCGCGCGGCCGGTCAGGGCTTCCTCGCGGGTGGGGAGCTCGGGCGTGCGGCGGTACGAGAACATGGATTCCCTCCTTGTGGTGTAGCGGTAACGGCGAACGGCGGGCCGGGATTCCCCCGACCCGCCGTTCCCCCACCCGGGCTCAGAATCCCGGCGTGCACTCCCGGACCACCCAGTCGCGCGCGTGCACGTACCGGGCCTTCCCGTAGTAGCGCCACGGCATCGCGCCGATGTACCCGTCGATGACCTTGAACTGCTCCAGCGCCTCCGCGTCCCGGTCCTGCCAGAACAGCAGCCACGCCAGCAGGTGCCGCAGCCGCAGGGTCCGCCAGTCCTCCGGGTCGGCCGCCGCCAGGTCGGCGAGGGCCGCGTCCACCGCCGCGACGGCGGCCGGCTCCTTGAAGAAGACCTCCTTCTTGAGGTCGTCCTCGTGCAGTTCGTGCTCGACGAGCGCGATCAGGGCGGGGAGCGTGAGGAGCTCACCGGGGGCCGCCGAGGCCGCCGCTTCCAGGGCCACGGTCATGGCCAGCTCGTGCGAGCCGCGCCACTTGCGCGCCCAGTACTGCTGCGCGTTGGCGTGGGCGCTCAGGTTCTTCGGGTCGCGGGCGGTGATCTGCGCCCACAGCTTGCGGTACTCGTCGTTCGGGTAGCCGAGGCCCTGCGCGACGGCCTGTTCCACCATGTACGGAACCGGGTCGGCCGGGTCGGCGAGCCGCTGGGCCTCGTGGACCGCCTCCTGCGCCACGAGCAGCAGCTCGTGGAAGAGGCGGAACTGCTCCTGCGTCGTGCGGCTGCCCGCCTGGCCGCCGCGTACCTTCCAGGCCACCAGCACGGCGGTGTCGGCGTCGACCAGCGCCGCGGTCGGGTCGGACGGCCGCGCCGCCCGCCAGGCCAGCAGCCAGGCGTCGTCCTCCGCGGCCAGGTCGGACAGCGGGCGCAGCCGCTGCCAGCGCTCCTCCCAGTCCGTACCGGCCCCGTCGATCCAGGCCTTGCCCGCCGCCCAGTCGCCGGAGCGGACCGCGGCGAGCGCCGCCGTCTCCTCGGGCCGTACGGGCCGGGTGTTCTCGGTGTCGAGGTCGGCCTCGGCGACGTAGCCGAGGGCGACGACCGCCGCGGCTTCCCGGGCCTTCTTCTCCGCCTTCTCGGCGGCCGTACGGGCCTTCGTGTCCTCGGAGGCCGCCTGGTGGGCGGCGATCCTGCCCTGGAGGGTCTTGGTGCGGGCGGTGATGAACCGGTAGCCGGCCCCGCCGAACAGGATGAGGCCGAAGATGATCAGACCGAGCATCGGAGGAGCACCAGCTTTCGCAGCGGTTCGGTGTCGGGGTGGTCCGCGACGGCGGAGGTCAGGGCGGTCTCCAGCTCTTCCTCGAAGCCGTCGGCCGGGTAGCGCAGGGTGGCCGCGTCCTCCCAGGACAGCTGCCAGCGGGCGGCGCCGCACTCGGCGAGCTCGGTGTCGGCCAGCCGGCTCAGCGCGCGGCGCAGCGCCGGGCGGGCGAACTCGCGGGCCGCGCGGCCCGTGGCGGCTGCGGCCTCCTCGGACCTCGGGAGGCGGTCGGTGATCCGCCAGCGCACGGCCGGGTCGGCGTCGATCGCGTCCAGCAGCGAGGCGAGACCGGAGCCGGCGCCCTCGGCGGCGGCGGCTTCGAGGAACTCCCGCGAGCCCTGGCCGACGTAGCGGGTCATGCTCTCGTGGACCAGGTCGGGCCACTCCAGCCGGCGCATCGCGAAGGCCTCGGGGGTCAGGACGGCCCGCTCCAGCTCGACCATCGAGGTCTCGGCGTGGGCGAGCAGCTCCAGCGAGGGCCGGGAGGCCTGGGCGGCGCGGCCGTCGTCGGGCAGTGCCTCGATGCGGGCCACGCGGTCGGCGAGCGCGGGGTGGGATTCGTACGGGTCGGCCGGCTCCTGCGGCAGTTGCGCGCGCATCTCGTCCAGCTCTTCGGCGCGGGCGTCGAGGAGGTGGCGCAGGCCGCCGAAGACCTGCCCGTGGGGCGGCAGCAGTTCGGCGCCGACGCCGAGGGTGGCGTAGGAGTCCATGTAGAACTCGTGCGCCGGGCCGATGGCGTTGAGCTCGCGCAGCGCGGAGGCGGCGGAGTCGCGGCCCGCGACGCGAACGGCGGCCAGGTCGGCGGCGAGCTCCTGGCGGCGGGAGTCCACGAGCGTCGCGCGCTGGTAGAAGTCCCCGTAGCCGGTGTAGATCTTTGCCATCGCGCGGTACATGGCGCCGTTGCCGGTGGTGTCGATCTCCTTGGCCTTCTTGCCGGCCGCGATCCGCTTCGCGGCCTTCTTCTCCTGCTTCGCCCGCTCCTTGGCGATCTTGGCGTCGGAGCGGTCGTTGAAGGTGTCGACGGTGCGCAGCAGCTGGACGCGGCCGCGCCGGATCAGCGGGGTGAGGCGGGTGTCGAGGTTGGCGTAGTGGCCCATCTCGTGGGCGAGCACGGCGCGCAGCCGCATCTCGTCCATGCCCGTCATCAGCGGCAGACCGATGTACAGGCGGCGGGTCCCCGGGAGCAGACCGAGCAGTTTGGCGTCCTCGGTGACGGCGGCGTTGACGTCCGCAATCAGCACGATCTCGTCGGGCGCCCGGGTTCCGACCTGTGCGGCGACGTCCCGCACGGCCTGCCACAGGGCGGGTTCCTGCCGCTCGGTGACGGGGACGCCGGGGAGCGGGTCCGGTGCCGGGAGGCGGAGCATGAACATGCCGCGCACGATCGGGACGGCGAGCACGCCGGCGGCGAGGAACAGCTTGAACAGGCCCGGGCCGTGCAGTCCGGCCGACTCGGCGCCGAGGACGACGCCGGCGAGGACGGCGAGCAGGACGACGCCGAGCAAATAGAAGCCGGCGAGCAGGACGAGGGCGCGCAAGGCGCGCAGTGAAGCGCCCATATGGACAGATCCCCCCACGGGACGAAGCGGTGCGGTGTTGCTTACGCGAACCTTATGGCCGGGGTTCGGTACCGCGGGGGGCGGGGTCGTCCGTCAGTGCGGCAGCGTCGCCGGGGAGCCGCCGTTCGCTTCGTAGCCGGCCACCGCCAGGGCGCGGTAGACCGCGTACGAGGCCGCCGGGTCCTCGTTGGTGGTCCAGGGGAGGGCGCCCACGTAGCCGTCGACGTGCCGGACCTGGTCCATCGCCTCCGCCCAGCGTTCGCCGCCGACCAGGAAGAGGAGGAGCAGGTGGCGTACGTGCGCCAGCATCGGGTCGTCGGCGCGGGCGCTGTGGACGGCGTACAGCGCGCCCTCCACCGCCCGGGTCACGGCCGCGCTCTGGTGGAAGCTGTTGACCAGGATGACGTCGGGCACGTGCTCGTACAGCGCGAACAGGGGGAGCGCCGCCAGCAGCGAGCCCTGCGGGGCGCGGGCCGCCGCGAAGTGGGAGAAGGCGTCGGCCTTCTCCCGGGAGCCGTGCCACTTCTCGCACCAGTAGTTCAGCGCGGCCAGGTGCGCGCCCATGTGCTGCGGCGCCCGCTCGATGATCTCCGCCCACAGGGCGTCGTACTCGGCCTCGGAGTAGTGCAGCACGCGGGCGACGGACAGCTCGACGATGTACGGGACCGGGTCGCCGGGGGCCAGCAGTGCGGCCGTGCGGCAGGACTCCCGGGCCTCCTCCGCGATGATCCGCAGGTCGGTGTCGCTCATGCCCGCCGGGCGCCGCCACATCTGCTGCGCCAGCAGTTCGGCGTGCACCTGCGCGCCGCCCGCGTCCTTCGGGGCCTCCAGCCGCCACGCCTTCAGCCAGCGCGCGCCCGTTCCGGGCTCCCGGGAGAGCTCCAGCGCCGCCGAGCCGGCGAAGGCCTGGACGCGCTGCCAGCGCACCTCGCCCTCCTTCGGGGTGCCCGCCAGCAGCTGGGAGGCGGCCTGCCACTGCCCGGTCCGCTGCACGTTGGCCAGGGCGTCCATCAGGTCCGGGTCGGGGCCGGGGATCCGTACGTCGAGGTCCTCCTGGCGGGCGAATCCGTAGTCCGAGGGGTCGGCGGCGTCCGGGCTGCCGGGCGCGACCAGGCGCAGGCCGCCGCGCTTGCGCCGTACGAACGGTCCGACGACGGCCATGAGCATGGCCATCGCGAGCAGGAACCACAGAATCTCCATGACCCCAGCGAACCAGACGCACCCGCGCGAATGCCAATAGGGGCCGGGGGAGGCGAGCGAGGGAGAGTGGGGAAACGCACCCCACCTCCCCGTGACCGCTTAGCATCGGGCCATGAGCGACGACAGCCACGAGCACCAGAGCTTCGAGACCCGCGCCATCCACGCGGGCAATACGGCGGACCCGCAGACCGGCGCGGTCGTGCCCCCGATCTACCAGGTGTCCACGTACAAGCAGGACGGCGTGGGCGGACTGCGCGGCGGCTACGAGTACAGCCGCAGCGGCAACCCCACCCGGACCGCGCTGGAGGAGAACCTCGCGGCGCTGGAGGGCGGCCGGCGCGGCCTCGCCTTCGCGTCCGGGCTCGCCGCCGAGGACTGCCTGCTGCGCACGCTGCTCTCCCCGGGCGACCACGTGGTCATCCCCAACGACGCCTACGGCGGCACGTTCCGCCTCTTCGCGAAGGTCGTCTCCCGCTGGGGCGTCGAGTGGTCGGTGGCCGACACCTCCGACCCGGCGTCCGTACGGGCCGCCATCACCCCGAAGACCAAGGTCATCTGGGTCGAGACCCCCTCCAACCCGCTGCTCGGCATCACCGACATCGCCGTCGTCGCCGACATCGCGCGGACGGCCGGCGCCAAGCTGGTCGTGGACAACACCTTCGCGTCCCCCTACCTCCAGCAGCCCCTCGCGCTCGGCGCGGACGTGGTCGTGCACTCGCTGACCAAGTACATGGGCGGCCACTCCGACGTCGTCGGCGGCGCGCTCGTCACCGCGGACGCGGCGCTGGGCGAGGAGCTGGCCTACCACCAGAACGCGATGGGCGCCGTGGCCGGTCCCTTCGACTCCTGGATCGTGCTGCGCGGCATCAAGACGCTGGCCGTGCGCATGGACCGGCACGCGGAGAACGCGACGAAGGTCGCCGAACTGCTGACCCGCCACCCCAAGGTCCACAAGGTCCTCTACCCGGGCCTGCCCGAGCACCCGGGCCATGAGATCGCCGCCAAGCAGATGCGCAACTTCGGCGGAATGATCTCCTTCCAGGTCACCGGCGGCGAGGCGGAGGCCGTCGCGGTCTGCGGCCGCACCAAGATCTTCACGCTGGCCGAGTCCCTCGGCGGCGTCGAGTCCCTCATCGAGCACCCGGGCCGCATGACCCACGCCTCGGTGGCCGGTTCGGCCCTGGAGGTCCCGGCGGACCTGATCCGCCTGTCGGTCGGCATCGAGAACGTCGACGACCTGCTCGCCGATCTGACGCAGGCGCTGGGCTAGCAGCAGGGACGGGCGGTCCGGTCCCCCCGGGGATCGGCCCGCCCGGTCAGCTCAGGGCCCGGACCGCCTGGTCAGCTCAGGGCCCGGACCGCCCAGTCAGCTCAGGGACCGTCCGGTCACCAGTCCTGCCACGGCGGGGAGACCTCGCTCGGCGCGGTCGTCCACGCGTGCGTCAGCGAGGCCCACACCAAGAAGGCCACCACGGCCGCGGCCAGCAGCGTCCAGCCGATCCTGCGGACCACCGCGCGGCGCCGCAGCATCCGGTCGCCGCGCGCCGCCGCGCCCGCCGCGAAGCCCGTCGGCAGTGAGGGGTACGGGCCCTCCAGCAACTCTCTGACCTGGACTTCCCTGGGGTCCGGGCGGCTCATGCGGCCTCCCTCCGGCGGGCGTCGGTCCCGGAGTCCACCTCGGGTACGCCCGCGTGCCGGGGGCGCAGCGCCGCCACGGCCCGGTTGCACAGGGCCCGCACCCGCTCGGGCGGCAGCCCCAGCTGCGCCGCCGTGACCTCCTCGGCGACCCCCTCGTAGATCCGCAGGACCAGGACGAGCCGCTCCAGCGGGCCCAGCGGTGCCAGTACCCCGCTGCCGCCGTGGTGGCGGCGGCCGGTGCGGAAGAAGGCGGCGCACAGTTCCTGGCGGGTGTAGTCGTACGGATCGTCCCCGCGCAGCCTGCGCCAGTTCGCGTACGTACGGGCGAGCGCGCCGCCGAGGAGCCCGCGCGCGGCGGGTGCCTCGTCCTCGTCCTCGGCCGTGAGCAGGATCGCGACGCGCAGGAGCCGCCCCGCCGCTCCCGCGACGAAGGCTTCGAACTCGGCGTAGGGGCCCGGCCCGTGGTCCACAGTCCACATAGTGCGGTCTGCGGGACCGTCCCGGTCAAGGGGTCGGTCGTACCCGGATCGGGCGGTCGGGTCGCACCGGGATCGGGCGGCGCGGCCGATCCCGGATCAGGAGGCGGGGCCGGCCTCGGAGCCCGCCGACATCAGCTCGGACAGCGAGATGTTGAAACGGGTCAGCAGACCGGTGAACGACTCGCGCTCGTCCTCGCTCCAGCCGTCCGTCACCCGGGCCATCAGCTCGCGCCGCGAGGAGCGGACCTCCTCCAGCCGCGCGAGCCCGCGCGGGGACAGCGCGAGGACCACGGCCCGCCCGTCCTCCGGGTGCGAGGTCCGCTTGACCAGTCCGCTGTCGACGAGCGGCGCGACCTGGCGGGTGACGGTGGAGGAATCGATGCCCATGCCGCCGGCGAGCGCCTTGACGCCCATCGGCCCCTCCAGGTCGAGCCGGTTCAGCAGCAGGTACGCCGCCCGGTCCATCGAGTTGCGGGCCTGGCCGACCCCGCCCAGACGGGTCTGTTCGGCGCGCCGGGCGAAGACCGCCACCTGGTGCTGGAGCGCGTCGAGGAGACCGGCTTCGGCGGGCGCGCCGGCCGGCGCGGGCAGGTCGGAACTGGCCGAGGTGGAGGGCATGGACGTGGGCTCTCTTCGCATGGGGCCGACAAGGATGGGGGACAGAGTACGCGGCCGTGCGGCGGCTCGTACTCCTCGTACGAGAACTGATACGGCCCGTGCAGAAGCCCGGGCGCGGGCCGCCCCGGATGGCCGGATTTCGCCCGTCCGGGTCCCGTCCGGGTCCCGTCCGGGTCCCGTCCGGGTCCGCCCGGGCCCCGTCCGCGTCCGGGCCGCATCCCGCCCGCATCCCGCCTGCATCCCGCTCGGAGGGATCTCGTCCTGCGCCGCGATCCGCGCGGGCTGCGAGACTGGCCGCATGAACTACCGCGTGCCGCAGCCCGTTCCGCAGGTCATCCTCGACGACGTCCGGGGGGCCCAGAAGATGCTCTCCGGCGTCTCCCGGGTGACCGCGATGGAGGGCAGCCGGTACCTCTCCTCCCTCACCGGCTCTCCCGTGCACCTCAAGTGCGAGAACCTCCAGCGCACCGGCTCCTTCAAACTGCGCGGGGCGTACGTGCGCATCGCGGGCCTGCGGCCCGAGCAGCGCGCCGCCGGCGTCGTCGCCGCCAGCGCGGGCAATCACGCGCAGGGCGTGGCGCTGGCCTCCTCGCTCCTCGGGGTCCGCTCGACGGTGTTCATGCCGGTCGGGGCACCGCTGCCGAAGGTGGCCGCGACCCAGGACTACGGCGCCGAGGTACGGATGCACGGGCAGGTCGTGGACGAGACGCTGGCCGCCGCCCAGGAGTACGCGGACCGCACCGGGGCCGTGTTCATCCACCCCTTCGACCACCGCGACATCATCGCGGGCCAGGGCACGGTCGGCCTGGAGATCCTGGAGCAGTGCCCGGAGGTCCGCACGATCCTCGTCGGCATCGGCGGCGGCGGGCTCGCGGCCGGTGTGGCGGTCGCGGTGAAGGCGCTGCGCCCGGACGTCCGGGTGATCGGCGTGCAGGCGGCGGGCGCGGCCGCGTACCCGCCCTCGCTGAAGGTCGGGCACCCGGTGTCCATCGACAACCCGGTCACCATGGCGGACGGCATCAAGGTCGGCCGGCCCGGCGACGTCCCCTTCAAAATCATCGGCGAGCTCCTCGACGACGTCCGTACGGTGTCGGAGGACGCCCTGTCCAGCGCCCTGCTGCTCTGCCTGGAGCGGGCGAAGATGGTCGTCGAGCCGGCCGGCTGCAGTCCGGTGGCGGCGCTGCTGAGCGAGCCCGAACTGTACGGCGACGGCCCGGTGGTGGCCGTCCTGTCCGGCGGCAACGTCGACCCGCTGCTCCTCCAGCGCATCCTGCGCCACGGCATGGCGGCGGCGGGCCGCTACCTCTCGCTGCGGCTGCGCGTGACCGACCGGCCCGGGGCGCTGGCCGGTCTGCTGGGGGTGCTGTCAGTGGTGGATGCGAACGTGTTGGACGTGAGCCACGTACGGACCGACCCGCGGCTCGGGCTCACGGAGGTGGAGGTCGAGCTGCACCTGGAGACCAAGGGGCCCAAGCACTGCGCGGAGGTCGCCCGATCGCTGCACAGCGCCGGCTACAAGGTCATGAGCTAGCGGAGCCCCGTGCGTCCGTGGATCCACACGTCCGTACGGTCCGGGTAAAACCCGTGGCGGTACGCGATATAACGCGTTACGGTGGCGCCCGAACGGCGGGCCCAGGCCCGCGCCCATAAGATCTGCGTAGGAATGTCCCGATTCTGCTCGCCCGATCCACACTGGGAGAATCCATATGCCAGGCGCCATCTACGCCGAAGGCCTGGTCAAGACCTTCGGCGATGTACGGGCACTGGACGGCGTGGACCTAGACGTCCCCGAAGGCACCGTCCTCGGTCTGCTCGGCCCCAACGGTGCGGGCAAGACCACGACCGTACGCGTCCTGACCACCCTCCTCCAGCCCGACAGCGGCAAGGCCGTCGTGGCGGGCATAGACGTCCTCAAACACCCCAACGAAGTCCGCCGCGCGATAGGCCTCTCCGGGCAGTTCGCCGCCGTCGACGAATACCTGACCGGCCGGGAGAACCTCCAAATGGTCGGCCAGCTCTACCAGATGAGCTCCAAGGCGGCGAAGGCCCGGGCCGCCGAACTGCTCGAACGCTTCAACCTCGGCGACGCCGCCGACCGCACCGCCAAGACGTACTCCGGCGGCATGCGCAGGCGCCTCGACCTCGCGGCGGCCCTCGTGGTCAGCCCGCCCGTGATGTTCATGGACGAGCCCACCACCGGCCTCGACCCGCGCAACCGCCAGGCGCTGTGGGCGATCATCCAGGAACTCGTCGCGGGCGGCACCACCCTGCTGCTCACCACGCAGTACCTCGAGGAGGCCGACCACCTCGCGCACGACATCTGCGTCGTCGACCACGGCAAGGTCATCGCCCGCGGCACCTCCGACCAGCTCAAGGCCCGTACGGGCGGCGAGCGCGTCGAGGTCGTCGTGCACGAGCGCGAGCACATGGCGGACGCCCGCGAGGTCCTCGCGGGATTCGGCAAGGGCGAGACCACCGTCGAGGAGCACACCCGCAAGCTGACCGTCCCGGTCTCCGGCGGCGCCAAACTGCTCGCCGAGGTCATCCGCGAACTGGACGGCCGCGGCATCGAGATCGACGACATCGGCCTGCGCCGGCCCACCCTGGACGACGTGTTCATCTCCCTGACCGGCCACGCCGCGGAGCTGGCGGCCGAGGAGAACGGCGAGGCCCCCGCCGACGCCAAGGGCGGCCGCGGATCCCGCAAGGCGAAGAAGGAGGAGGCGAAGTGACCCTGACCTCCACGACCCCGGAACTGGCGGCGCCCCGCCCGCGCGGCGGCATCGTCCAGGGCGTCAACGACTCCCTGGTGATCGCCAAGCGGAACCTGATCCGCATGTCCCGCATCCCCGAGATGATCATCTTCGGCGTGATCCAGCCGGTGATGTTCGTCGTCCTCTTCAGCTACGTCTTCGGCGGCTCCATATCCGTCGGCGGCAGCACCTCGCCCGCCGCCTACCGGGAGTTCCTGATGGCGGGCATCTTCGCCCAGACCGTCACCTTCGCCACGGCCGGCGCGGGCGCGGGCATCGCGGACGACATGCACAAGGGCCTCATCGACCGCTTCCGCTCGCTGCCGATGGCCCGCGGCGCCGTCCTGACCGGCCGCACCCTCGCCGACCTCGTCCAGACCGCCCTCACGGTCGTCGTCCTGGCGGTCGTGGCGCTGATCGTCGGCTGGCGCACCCACGAGAACTTCGGGAAGGTCCTGGCCGGCTTCGGCCTGCTGCTCCTGCTCGGTTACGCGTTCTCCTGGATCGGCGCCCTGATCGGCCTGTCGGTGCGCACCCCCGAAGCGGCCACCTCGGGCGGGCTGATCTGGCTCTTCCCGCTCACGTTCATCTCGAACGCGTTCGTCCCCTCCGACAACATGCCGACGTTCCTGCGGCACATCGCGGAGTGGAACCCCTTCAGCGCCACCGTCCAGGCGGCCCGCCAGCTCTTCGGCAACCTCCCGGAGGGCTACCCGACGCCCGAGGCCTGGCCGATGCAGCACCCGATCATCGCGTCCATCCTCTGGTCGCTGCTGATCATCGTGGTCTTCCGGACCCTGGCGGTGCGCAAGTACCGCTCGGCGACGGCCTGACCCGCCCGCCGCGAGGCGGCCCGGCCCGCCGGGCGCCCCTCGCGGCGCACCCGAAAAGCACTTCGCCCCGCCGGACGGCAGTCCGGCGGGGCGAAATCTTGCGAAGGGGGGTGATCAGCCGGTGAAGGGCTTGACGTCGAGGATCTTGACCGAGGCCTTCTTGCCGTTCGGCAGCTCGTACTCGGCGTCCTCGCCGATCTTCTTGCCCATCACACCGGTGCCCAGCGGCGACTGCGGCGAGTACGTCTCGAAGTCCGAGGACGCGTACTCGCGCGAGGCCAGCAGGAACTCCATGGTGTCGTCCGGGTCGCCGTCGAAGGCGATCGTGACGAGCGTGCCGGGGGCCACCTCACCGTCGGAGGCGGGCGCGGTGCCGACCTTGGCCTTCTCCAGGAGCTGCGTCAGCTGACGGACGCGGAGCTCCATCTTGCCCTGCTCCTCCTTGGCCGCGTGGTAACCGCCGTTCTCACGCAGGTCGCCCTCCTCGCGGGCGGCTGCGATCTTGACCGCGATCTCCGTGCGTGCGGGACCAGAGAGGTAGTCCAGCTCCGCCTTCAGCTGGTCGTACGCCGCCTGGGTCAGCCAGGTGACGCTTTCGCTCGTCTGGGTCACGGGTGCTCCTCGTCGGTACAGGGGACTACAAAAGCCGCCAGCGGCGGACGAAACCACGAGCCTAACAATTCGGAAGGGGAAGGGGGAGGACACGAAGCGTGTGAAGTGCGTCAGGGCGCGGCCCGGAAGCCCGGAAACGCGACTCCACCGGAAGGAACGGCTCCGCCGTCCGGCGTGTTGCCCCTCAGTTCGCGGAGCCGGCCGCCCGGCAGCCGATCAGTTCGATCATCGTGGCCCGCCCGGTGGTCTTCAGCGTCACCATCTCGTCCACGCGCTTGTCCTTCTGCGCGAACGTGAAGTCGGCGCGGCCCACCTCACCGTGCGTCTCGTCCTGCGAGCTCAGCGTGCACACCCCGGTCACCGAGGCGTCCTTGCGCACTTCCAGGTGTACCTCTACGGCACTGTCCGAGACCACCTTGAACTTGATGACCTCGGCACTGACGCTCTGCCCGGCGACGTAGTCCCAGCCGATCCAGCCGACCGCCGCGAGCAGCCCGACGCCCAGCACCGAACCGACGATCTTGAGCTTGCGGTCCGCACGCTCGTCCGCCGACCGGCCGTAACGGCCCTCGGGCAGTCCCTCGCGCACCGCGCTCATCGATCGTTCCCTTCGAGACGGGCGAACACCGGAAATCCCAGCCCGGGGAGGGCGGTCCCGCCATCGTAGACGCGGAGTGCCACTGCTCTCTTCGCGCCTGCCATGAACTGCGCTTTCCGGCGTTGTCAGTGGGCTCGGTTAGGTTGATCGCATGACGGCACGGCAAAAGACGGATGTGGCCGGGCTTGCTCGGTTCACCTACCGGCTTCGCGTGTCTTCCACCGCGCTCGCAGAGCTGTTGGGCGAGTGGGCGCGCTGCCGGTGGGTCTGGAACGAATGCTGTGCGCGGTCGCAGAAGGCCCGGGCTGAGAACGAGGAATGCGGTCCGGCCCGGCTGGACAAGATGCTGACTGAAGCCCGCAACCGCAACACCTGGTTGGGTGACGGCAGCAGCGTTCCGCAGCAGCAGTTGGTGCGGGACTTCGGAAGGTCCCGCACCAAAGCCTTGAAAGACATCAAGGCCCGGTTGCCGATGCGGCAGCGGGCGGGAATGCCCAAGTACAAGAAGAAGGCCAAGGCCGATCCGAGCCTGAACTACACCCGGCGTGGTTTTCGGATCAAGGACGGCCGCCTGCACTTGGCGGGCGGCATCAGCCTCACCGTAGTGTGGTCCCGCGCACTCCCGGCGACCCCGTCGAGCGTGCGGATCTACCGCGACCCCCTCGGGCACTGGTACGCGTCCTTCGTAGTCCCCGCCGAAGCCCAGCCACTCCCGGGAACGGGTACGGTGATCGGGATCGACTGGGGCGTGACGGAGACCGCGACCACCACCAGCGACTTCCATGACCTCCCGCACGCCGAGCACGGCAAGAAGGCCGCTGCCAAGCTCGCGCGCTATCAGCGGATGATGGCCCGCCGGAAACCGGCGAAGGGCAGGCGCGGGTCGAAAGGCTACCGGGCGGCGAGGAAGCTGACGGCGAAGCTCTACAGGAAAGTGGCCCGGCAACGCCAGGACGGCGCCCGGAAGTGGGCCAAGGCGGTCGTCCGCGACCACGACGCCCTTGCTGTGGAGGACTTCCGCCCGAAGTTCCTCGCCAAGTCCGCCATGGCACGCAAGGCGGCCGACGCCGCGATCTCCACCACTAAGCGTGAGCTGATCAACATGGCCCGCAAGCACGGGCGTATCGTGCACCTGGTCCATCCCGCGCACACCACGATGGACTGCGCGCAGTGCGGAGCGAGAACCAAGCACGCACTGCCTCTCTCGGAACGTACCTACACCTGCACCGTGTGTGAAGCCGTGTCCCCCAGGGACAAGAATTCCGCCCGCGTGATGCTGGTCCGGGCTGGTCTCGACCCGGCTGGTGCCGATCGTGTAAGAGCTGAGGGGCCGCAGGTCCACAGCCGACGTGAGCCAGGAATCCCCGACCCTCAGGATCGGGGAGGATTCAATATAGAAGGCGCCCGCCTGAACGACTCAAAGAGGATCCTGTCTTGACCGAGCAGCTTCGACTGATGGCCGTCCATGCCCACCCCGACGACGAGTCGAGCAAGGGCGCGGCCACGATGGCCAAGTACGTGTCCGAGGGGGTGTCCGTGCTGGTGGTGACCTGCACGGGCGGTGAGCGCGGATCCGTTCTCAACCCCAAGCTCCAGGGCGACAAGTACATCGAGGAGCACATCCACGAGGTGCGCGCCAAGGAGATGGACGAGGCGCGCGAGATCCTCGGCGTCGACCAGGAATGGCTGGGATACGTCGACTCCGGGCTGCCCGAGGGCGACCCGCTGCCGCCGCTGCCCGAGGGCTGCTTCGCCCTCGCGGACCTCGACGAGGCGGCCGGCGAACTGGTGAAGAAGATCCGCGCCTTCCAGCCGCAGGTCATCACCACGTACGACGAGAACGGCGGCTACCCGCACCCCGACCACATCATGACCCACAAGATCACGATGGTGGCCTTCGAGCACGCGGCCGACACCGAGAAGTACCCGGAGGCCGAGTTCGGCCCGGCGTACCGGCCGCAGAAGCTCTACTACAACCAGGGCTTCAACAAGCCGCGCACCATCGCCCTCCACGAGGCGCTCCTGGCCCGCGGCCTGGAATCCCCGTACGCGGAGTGGCTGGAGCGGTGGAAGGAGTTCCAGCGCGCCGAGCGGACCCTGACCACGCACGTGCCCTGCGGCGACTTCTTCGAGATCCGCGACAAGGCGCTCATCGCGCACGCCACGCAGATCGACCCGGACGGCGGCTGGTTCCGCGTCCCGATGGAGATCCAGAAGGAGGTCTGGCCGACCGAGGAGTACGAGCTGGCGAAGTCGCTCGTCGACACTTCCCTCCCCGAGTCCGACCTCTTCGCGGGCATCCGGGAGAATGCGTAGCTATGAGCGCTACGCAGGCAGCACTGAACGAGCTTCTTCCGCTGGCGGGTGACACCTTCGACAAGAACAAGGTGACCCCCGGAATCCTCGGCTTCATCGTGTTCGCGGCCCTCGCCCTCGGCGTATGGGGCCTGATGAAGTCGATGAGCCGGCACATGGGCCGGGTCGACTTCAAGGAAGCCCCGGAGCCCACCCCGACGGACGGTACGCGCACCCCGTAGGGGACCGCGGCGTCCGTACGCCGCTGCGTGCCACCGCCGCTCCATGCGACACCGCCGCCCGGCCGAGAAACGGCGGGGCGGCGGACTCTCGCGCGGGCGGAACCGCCGAGCAGGTGGCCTAGTGCGGGGGAAGCGGCACCGGGATGCCCATGATCTCCCGCGAATGCAGGTTCGGGACCAGCGACAGCCGCCACGCCTGCCAGCCCTCCGACGGATCCACCCCGCGCGCCAGGATCATCGCGTAGGACTCCAGGCAGTCCTCCAGACGCCCGTCCCGCATCCCGTGCGGGGACTCCGCCAGCCGCGACAGCTCCGTGCGCGCCTCGTCCGCGGCTCCCGGAAGCGCGTACGGCAGGAGCGTGCAGCGCAGGAACCGCGCCCAGTCCTCCCCGCGCCGGTCCCCGTAGGAGATGAACAGCCGCACCGCCTCCTCGCACAGGGTCACCGCCTGCGCGACCCGCGCGTTGCCCGCGTCCACCACCGCCAGCTCCAGGCAGGTCCACGCCTCCCCGTGCGCCAGCCCGATCCGCCGGAAATCCGCCCGCGCGTCGATGAGCAGCTGACGGGCGAAGCCCGAGTTCTTCAGGCTCCCCGTCCGCGCCGCCTGCTGGTCGCGCGTCACCCGGCCCGAGTGGTGGCGGGCGTGCGCGAGCCCGTACACGTCCCGCATCCGCGAGAACATCGTGCGCGCCCGCTCCAGCTCCCGCACCGCCCGGTCCCGCTCCCCGGCCTCCTCCAGCGCCTGCCCGAGGTAGTACAGCGTCCAGGCCTCGCCCCGCGCGTCCTCCGCCTCCCGGTGCCGGGCCAGCGCGTCGCGCAGCCGCTCCAGCGCCGGCTCCGGATCACCGTCCACGACCCGGGCCCGGCCCAGCTGGGTCAGCGCCCAGGCCTGGCCGCGGTCGTCGCGCGTACGCCCGTACAGCTCCAGCGCCAGGCGCAGCTCCGCCTCCGCCCGCGCCACCTCGCCCAGACGCAGGTACACCTGCCCCAGCTGGAGGTGCGCCCAGGCCTCGCCGTGCACGCTCTCGCTCTCGCGGTGCAGGACGAGCGACTCGCGCAGCAGCCGCAGCGCCTCCGCGAGGTTCGCCCGGTCCCGCTCGACCGCGCCGAGCGCGTGCAGGGCCCACGCCCGGTCGCCCGCCAGCTCCTCCGGCGCCTGCAGCGCGATCGCCTCGCGGATGCGGGCCGAGGCCTCGGGGAGATTGCCCTGGTGGTGCAGGGTGATGCCCAGCGAGACCAGGGCCATGCCCGCCCCCGCCTCCTGGTGGGCCTCCATGAAGCTGTCCACCAGCGAGGTCAGGGTCGTGCGGGACTTGTCGAGCTCGCCCAGCTGGCGCGCCGCGATACCCGTACGCCACTGCACCGAGCGGACCAGCCGCCCCGGCTGCCCCTCCTCTCCCTGGGCGGCCGCCTCGACGGCCTGCGTCAGCTCGTTGATCTCGCCGAGCCGGTACAGGTCCCCGCGCAGCAGGCAGAAGTCGCACAGCGCACCCAGCAGATCCAGGACCGCCTGCTGGTCCACGCCCTCCGAATGCCGCAGCGCCGCCGTGATGAAGCTCGACTCGTCGTCCAGCCAGCGCAGCGCCGCGTCGAGCGAGGCGAAGCCGTGGCTCCCGAAGTGGTTGGCCCGCGTGGACATCTTCCCGTCGACCATCCGGATCACCGAGTCGGCGAGCTGCGCGTACGTCCGGATCAGCCGCTCGTGCGCCGCCGCGGCCCCGGCCCGGTCCTCGTCCGCCGCCAGCCGGGCCGCCGCGTACGAACGCACCGCGTCGTGCATCCGGAACCGGTCCCCGCGTACGTGGTCCAGCAGCCCCGCACGGGACAGCTCGCGCAGCAGCCGCCCGGCCTCCACCTGGTCCGCGTCGATCAGCGCCGCCGCCGCGGCCGCCCCGAGCGAGGCCCGGCCGGCCAGCGTCAGCCGGCGCAGCAGCCGGCGCCGCTCCTCGGGCAGGGCCGCGTAGGCGAGGTCGAGCGCGGCGTCCAGGGAGGCACCGACACCCTCAGGGCCCTCGGCGCCGGCGAGGCCCTCGGGGCGCCGCTCGGTCCCCAAGGGGGACAGCACCCGCAGCGCGAGCGGCAGCCCGGCGCCCAGCGCGAGCAGCCTCCGTAAGGTCTCCTCGCGGTACGGGGCCTCCTCGGCGCCCGCCGCGTCCGGCTCGGTCGCGGCGCCCGCCGCGTCGGGCTCGGCCCCCGCACCCGCCCGGACCAGCTCCGCGCCGCTCTCCCGCGACAGCCGCGCCACCGGCAGCTGATACACCCACGCCGACAGGTCCTCGGGCAGCGCCAGCGGCTCCCGCGCCGTGACCAGCACCAGGCTCTCCGAGCGCTCGGGCACGAGCATCCGTACCTGCGCGGCGTCGACCGCATCGTCCAGCACCACCGTCACCGGCGTGCCCTGCAGATGCTGGTGGTACAACTCGCCCAGCCTGCGCACCTGCTGCTCAGCCGAAGAACCCTCCCGGAAGAGCAGCTGCTCCCGCGGGGCACCGAGCCGGTTCATCAGGTGCAGCAACGCCTCGCGCGTCGGCAGCGGCGTCTCCGCCGCACCACCGCGCAGGTCCACCACACAGGCACCCTTGAACTGGTCCCGCAACGCCTGCGCGGCACGCAGCGCCAGCGTGGTGCGCCCCACCCCCGGCTCACCGTGCAGCACCACGACCACCGGGCGGGTCTCGGTACTGGCCCGCGCGGTCCGCACCCACTGCGCGATACGGGTCAGCTCGTCCCGCCGTCCCACGAACACCCCGTCCAGCTGCGGCAGTTGACCGAACGACTGCTCCAGCATGCTGCGCCGGCGGGCCTCGGCACTGCGGTTGCTCTGACGCGACTGGAGGGGACCGCCGCCGACGCTCCCGTTCACGGGGGAGAGGGAGCCGAGGTTGGGGTGGGAGGTGCGGGCGGCAGCGGCCACCTTGCGCTGCTGCTCCACGAACGGCCGTACCCCGCGCACCTCCAGCGCCGACAGCCACTGCAGCTTCAACTGCTCCGGCCCGCCCGGACGGCCCAGCTCCCCGGCCCGCCGGTTCGCCGCCGGCAGGTGCAGGGCGGTCACCTTGGCCACGGTCGCCGTCGCCCCGGCCACCCCCGCGACGGCCCCGGCGGTCAGCGCCGTGCCGAGCTCCACGCCGAAGGCCAGGTCGGCCCCGACGGCGGCGACCGCGGCCACGGCCGTCACCAGCAACGCCGTCGAGGTGTTCGCACGCCGGAAGGCCTCGCCCAGCGACTCGTCCCCCGCCGCGGCCTCGTCCAGGGCCCGCACGTACGCCTCGTACTCCGTCGCCGCGCTCGCCGCCAGCGCGTCCAGCGCCTCCTTGCCGCGTGCGAGCAGCGCGGCCTTGGCCTCCGGGGTTCCGGCGGCCCCGCCCGCTCCCCGCCGGGCCTCCTCGTCCACGGCCCGTCCCAGCAGTCGCTCGGCCTCACCGCGATGGCTGTCCCGCATCGGCATCCCCCTCAGAGAGCTCCGGCACCGTGCCACAAGTGTCCGCCGGTACGGTCGCGAGCGCGAGGGAATCTGAGCTAGTTCAGAGGGAGTTGACGCGCAACCGGTCGCATATGGTGGCACGGTGAGCAGACGCTGGGGGATTCCAGGACTGTGTGCGACGGCATTGCTGCTGGCCTCGGCGGCCGGATGCGGGTGGCCGCAAGAGCCCCTGCCCGACCGGGGTTTCGTACTCCGCTACGAGAAACCCGACCCGGCCGACGATGCCGACCACCGCTTCCTCACCAACTGGAAGACCGCCGAGTTCACCCTCGCCGACCTCAACGCCTGGGTCGACCTCCCGTACCGGGTCATGGTCGTCGCCCGGTCCTGCCACGGGGAGGGCACCGGCTACGACCCCGGGACCCGCCGCATCGAGCTCTGCTACGACGACCTCGCCGAGCAACGGGACACGGTCCCGCGCGACGAGGACCTGTCCGAGCTCGTCCGCGAGACCGTCTACCACGAGGCGGGCCACGCCCTCATCGACGCCCTGGACCTCCCGGACGAGGGAGCGCGCGCCGAGGAGGACGCCGCCGACCGCTTCGCCCAGGTGGCGCTCCTGCTCCGCGACCCCGAGGGCGACGACACCCTCCTGACGGCGGCCCGCGCCTACGACCGCTCGGCCGCCGCCGAAAGGGCCCCCGACCCCACGGACGAACACGCCCCGGACGCCACCCGCGCGGAATCCCACCGCTGCGCGGTCCACGGCGCGTTCCCCGGGAAGCACAAGGACCTGGCCACCGAGTCCCGCACGACCTGCACCACGACCTGGACCCACACCCGAGACACCTGGACCCACCACCTGACCCCCCTCCTGCGGCACTGACCGACCCGTGGGACACCGGCGCCGGGTCGTCACGCGCGGTGATCCCGTGCGGCAGGATGGCCCCATGCCGAACCGCCTCGCGAACGAGACCTCCCCGTACCTGCTCCAGCACGCCGACAATCCCGTCGACTGGTGGCCCTGGTCCCCGGAGGCCTTCGCGGAGGCACGGGAGCGCGGTGTGCCGGTGATGCTCAGCGTCGGCTACTCGAGCTGCCACTGGTGCCATGTCATGGCCCACGAGTCCTTCGAGGACGAGCTGGCCGCCGCCTATATGAACGAGCACTTCGTCAACGTCAAGGTGGACCGCGAGGAGCGGCCCGACATCGACGCCGTGTACATGGAGGCCGTGCAGGCCGCCACCGGGCAGGGTGGGTGGCCCATGACCGTGTTCATGACGCCCGAGGCCGAGCCCTTCTACTTCGGCACCTACTTCCCGCCCGAGCCCAAGCACGGCATGCCGTCCTTCATGCAGGTGCTCGAAGGCGTGCGGACCGCCTGGGTGGGGCGGCCCGACGAGGTGGCCGAGGTCGCGCAGCGGATCGTGCGGGACCTCGCGGGGCGCAAGCTCGACTACGGGAAGGCGGGCACGCCCGGGCCCGAGGAGCTCGGGCAGGCGCTGCTCGGGCTGGTGCGGGAGTACGACTCGACGCACGGCGGATTCGGCGGGGCGCCGAAGTTCCCGCCGTCCATGGTGCTGGAGTTCCTGCTGCGCCACCACGCCCGGACCGGGTCCGAGGGGGCGCTGCAGATGGCCGCCGACACGTGTGAGGCCATGGCGCGGGGCGGTATCTACGACCAGCTCGGGGGCGGGTTCGCGCGCTACTCCGTGGACCGGGAGTGGGTCGTTCCGCACTTCGAGAAGATGCTCTACGACAACGCGCTGCTCTGTCGGGTGTACGCGCACCTGTGGCGGTCCACCGGATCGGACCTCGCCCGTCGCGTGGCCCTGGAGACGGCCGATTTCATGGTGCGTGAACTGCGCACCTCCGAGGGCGGGTTCGCCTCCGCGCTCGACGCCGACAGCGAGGACCCGGACACCGGGAAGCACGTGGAGGGGGCCTACTACGCCTGGACTCCCGCCCAGTTGAGGGAGGTGCTCGGCGAGGAGGAAGGGGAGCTGGCCGTCGCCTGCTTCGGGGTGACCGAGGAGGGGACCTTCGAGCACGGGACGTCCGTACTGCAACTCCCCGCGGACGGGCCGGACGTCGAGCCCGAGCGGCTCGCCGGGATCAAGGAGAGGCTGCTCGCCGCCCGCGCCGCGCGGCCCGCGCCTGGGCGGGACGACAAGATCGTCGCGGCCTGGAACGGGCTCGCCGTCGCCGCCCTCGCCGAGTGCGGGGCCTTCTTCGACCGGCCCGATCTGGTCGAGCGGGCGACCGAGGCCGCGGATCTCCTCGTACGGGTCCACTTCGACGCGGCGGCCGGGCGGGCCAGGCTCGCGCGGACCAGCAAGGACGGGCACGTCGGGGTCAACGCCGGGGTGCTGGAGGACTACGGGGACGTGGCCGAGGGGTTCCTGGCCCTGGCCGCCGTCACGGGGGAGGGGGTCTGGCTGGAGTTCGCCGGGTTCCTCGTCGATCTGGTCCTGGACCGGTTCACCGCCGAGGACGGATCGCTGTACGACACCGCGCACGACGCCGAGCAGCTGATCCGCCGGCCCCAGGATCCGACCGACACGGCGGCCCCGTCCGGCTGGACCGCCGCCGCGGGCGCGCTGCTCTCGTACGCCGCGCACACCGGATCGGAGCCGCACCGTACGGCGGCGGAGCGGGCGCTCGCCGTGGTGCACGCGCTCGGCCCGCGCGCTCCGCGCTTCATCGGGCACGGGCTGGCGGTGGCCGAGGCGCTCGTGGACGGGCCGCGCGAGGTGGCCGTCGTCGGGCACCCGGAGGATCCGGCGCGGGCGGAACTGCACCGGACCGCGTTGCTGGGGACGGCTCCCGGGGCGGTGGTGGCGACCGGGCTGCCGCGCGCGGCGGACGGCAGCGGGGGCGAGTTCCCCCTCTTGGCCGAGCGCACTCTCGTACGCGACCTCCCGACGGCGTACGTGTGTCGACATTTCGTCTGCGCGCGGCCTACGACGGACCCGGTCGAGCTGGCCGAGCAGTTGGGGGCGGTTCGTCCCTGAAGTGGTCGGAGTAGCGCCAATTCCGGTTGCCTGTAGATCAGTCCGGAAACGTGGTTTTTATCGGGCGGGGTGACTCGGCTTCACGTTCGCCGCCTAGTCTCATGGCTTCGGAGCAACCGATCGGTCGCCGTCGGTGACGGCGGCCGGCGCGCAGCGGGGGGCTGCGCAGGGGGAAATGGGCGGGTGCGGTGGCGGGCCGGGGGGCCCGCCGAGCGCCGCCCTTGGGGGGTTCGACGTTCGCCGCCTGGGGATGCGGCGTGTCTGTGGGGGACGCTTTGTTCACATCCGTGTTCATTTCTGTCGTGTCACTCGTGCTCTTCTGGATGGCCGCGTTCACGCTCTGGTGGCAGATGCACGCGTGGCGCACGCCCGAGACGCTGGCCTCGACCCGCTTCGACCGCCCCGACGGCGGCGGCCGGCTGGCCTTCTCGCTGCTCCTGCCGGCCCGCCACGAGCAGGCGGTCCTGGAGCACACGATCGACCGGCTGCTCGAATCGAGCCACCGCGACTACGAGATCATCGTGATCGTCGGCCACGACGACCCCGAGACGGCCGCCGTGGCGGAGCGGGCCGCCGCCGGGGCGCCCGGTCTCGTACGGGTCGTCACCGACCACAACGAGGTCAAGAACAAGCCCAAGGCCCTGAACACCGCCCTGCCGCACTGTCGGGGCGACATCGTCGGGGTCTTCGACGCCGAGGACCAGGTCCACCCGGAGCTGCTCGCCCACGTGGACCACGCCTTCCGCGCCACCGGCGCCGACGTGGTGCAGGGCGGGGTGCAGCTCATCAACTTCCACTCCAGCTGGTACAGCCTGCGCAACTGCCTGGAGTACTTCTTCTGGTTCCGCTCGCGCCTGCACCTGCACGCGGAGAAGGGGTTCATCCCGCTCGGCGGCAACACCGTCTTCGTGCGCACCGAGGTGCTGCGCGAGGTGGGCGGCTGGGACCAGAACTGCCTCGCCGAGGACTGCGATCTGGGCGTGCGGCTGTCTTCCGTGGGCAAGAAGGTGGTTGTCGCCTACGACAGCGACATGGTCACCCGCGAGGAGACCCCGGGCTCGCTGCTGAGCCTGCTCAAGCAGCGGACCCGCTGGAATCAGGGCTTCCTGCAGGTGTACCGGAAGAAGGACTGGCACCGGCTGCCCGGCCGGGGTCAGCGCTGGCTGGCCCGCTACACGCTGATGACCCCGTTCATGCAGGCCACCTCCGGGGTGGTGATCCCGCTGAACTTCGCCGTCGCGCTCTTCCTGGACGTGCCCGTGGGGATCGCGATCGTCACCTTCCTGCCGATGATCACCGCGATGGTCACCTTCGTCTTCGAGATCGTCGGCCTGCACGACTTCGGCCGTCAGTACGGACTGCGCGTGCGCTTCCCGCACTACGTCAAGCTCGTGGCGGGCGGCCCGTTCTACCAGGTGATGCTGGCGGGCGCGGCGATCCGGGCGGTCTGGCGCGAGCAGCGCGGGCGCAACGAGTGGGAGCTCACCAGTCACACCGGGGCGCACCTCGCCGGGTCGCTCGCGTCGAGCCGAGAGGACAGTCACCAGTGACCACCACCGTGCCCACGGCCACTGATCCGGAGCCCCGGCCGGCCGCGACCGACCCGACCGCGACCGCGACTTCGTCCCAAGCCCAGGCCCAGGCCCAGGCCCAGGCCCCGGCTTCCGCCCCGCCGAGGGTCCCCGCCCAGCGCCGGGGACCGGCCGGCGCCGCGTCCACCGTGCGAGCCCCGCGCACCGGACCGGTCCGGTTCCGTTCCTCCTGCCCCGACCTGCTCCTCTGCGGGGTGCTGCTGCTCGCGATCACGCTCGTCCAGGGCTGGAACCTCACCGGCTTCCCGGCCCTCAGCGACGACGAGGGCACGTATCTGGCGCAGGCCTGGGCCGTCCAGGAGGGCCGGGGGCTGGCGCACTACACGTACTGGTACGACCATCCGCCCCTCGGCTGGATCCAGATCGCGGGGCTGACCTACCTGCCGTCCCTGTTCGTGCCCGACTCGATGACCGTGGCGCCCATGCGGTTCTCGATGCTCGCCGTCTCCGCCGCCGGTTCGGTGCTGCTGTACGTGCTGGCGCTCAGGCTCCGGCTGCCGCGCTGGGCGGCCGCCCTGGCCATGGTCCTGTTCGGGCTGTCCCCGCTCTGCGTCGTGCTGCGGCGGGAGATCTTCCTCGACAACCTCGCCGCGGTGTGGATGCTGCTGGCCTTCTGCCTCGCCGCGTCCCCCCGCCGCCACCTGTGGCACCACTTCGCGTCGGGGCTGGCGGCCGCCACCGCCGTCCTGACCAAGGAGACGATGCTGGTGGTGCTGCCGGCGCTGATGGTGACCATGTGGCGTCACAGCCACCGGGACACCCGCAAGTTCGCCGTCACCGGAGCCGTCACCGCCTGCGCGCTCATCGGGCTGACGTACCCGCTCTACGCACTGCTCAACGGGGAGCTGCTGCCCGGCTCCGGCCACGTCTCCCTCATCGACGGCATCACGTACCAGATGGGCCGCGCCGGCTCCGGGTTCGTCCTGGACCCCGGCTCCGGCTCGCACGGGGTCCTGCGGTCCTGGCTGTACTACGACACCGTGCTGCCGCTCGGCGGACTGGCCTGCGCCGTCCTGCTCCTGGCCGCCTCGGTCCGGTCGACCGCCGCGCGGGCGCTCGCCGGCCCGGCACTGGCCGCCGTCCTGCTGGCACTCGTCGCGCTGCGGCCCTCCGGCTACCTCCCGGCGATGTACGTGATCCAGGCGCTGCCGTTCCTGGCGCTGGTCCTCGCCGGGGCCGCGGCGGGAATCGCGCACGCCGTGCTGCGCGGCCGCCGTGCGGCGGGGGAGCGGCGCGCGCTCACCCACGGCAGGCGGGTCCTGCTCGGCGTACTGGCCGCCTCGGCCGCCGTGTACGTCCTGCCGCGCTGGTACGAGGGCGACCGTACGGCCCTCACGGTCGACGCGAACGTCCCGTACCGGCAGGCCGCGGCCTGGCTCGGGCACGAGGTGCGCGACCCGGCCGGGACCCGGGTCCTGGTCGACGACGCCCTGTGGCTGGACGCCGTGCACCACGGCTTCGATCCCGGGCTGGGCGCCATCTGGTTCTACAAGGCGGACCTGGACCCGGCCGTGACCAGGACGATGCCGCGCGGCTGGCAGGACGTCGATTACGTCGTCTCCTCGCCCACCGTCCGCAGGGACGCGGCGACGCTGCCCAACGTGAAGGCCGCACTGGAACATTCGACGCCGGTCGCCGTCTTCGGCGAGGGCGAGGACCGCATCGAGATACGGCGCATCGAAACCAGCCGCATCGAAACCAGTCGCACCGACCGCGTCGTCAACGGGAGCTGATCCGGCATGAGCGAAGACCTGTGGACCCCGCACGTCCCGACCGGCCCGGAGCCGGCGGCTCCGGTGCTGCCGGGCCGCTCGGAGACGCCCGCCCCGGGCAGTGTCACCCTCATCGTCCCGACCTTCAACGAGGCCGGGAACGTGGCGGAGTTGCTGCGCCGGATCGGTGCGGCGCTCCCCGCGCACCTGCCCTGCGAGGTGCTGTTCGTCGACGACTCCACGGACGACACGCCGGCCGTCATCGAGAAGGCGGCCGCGGCGTGCGCCTTCCCGGTGGCGGTCCTGCACCGGGAGAGTCCCGAGGGGGGCCTCGGCGGGGCGGTCGTGGCGGGGATCGAACGGGCGGGCACCGACTGGATCGTGGTCATGGACGGCGACCTCCAGCATCCGCCCCACCTGGTACCCGAACTCGTCGGCGAGGGCGAGCGCACCGGCGCCGACCTGGTCGTCGCCTCCCGCTACACCGCCGGGGGCAGCCGGGAGGGGCTCGCCGGAAGCTACCGGATCGCCGTGTCGCGCGGTGCGACCTGGCTGGCGAAGGGGCTGTTCCCGCGGGCCCTGCGCGGGATCAGCGATCCGATGAGCGGCTTCTTCGCGATGCGCCGCACGGCCGTGACGGCGGACGTGCTCAAGCCGCTCGGCTACAAGATCCTGCTGGAGCTGGCCGTGCGCTGCCGGCCGGCGCGCGTCGCCGAGGTGCCGTTCGTCTTCCAGGACCGGTACGCGGGCGAGTCGAAGTCCACGGCCCGCGAGGGCCTGCGCTTCCTCACCCACCTCGCCGCGCTGCGCTCGGCGACCCCGTTCGCCCGCATGATCGGCTTCGGTCTCGTCGGGCTCTCCGGTTTCGTCCCGAACCTGGCCGCACTGTGGCTGCTCACGCACGCCGGCATGAACTACCTCCTCGCGGAGGTGGCGGCGAACCAGGCCGGGGTGCTGTGGAACTTCCTGCTCATCGAGACCCTGCTGTTCCGCGACCGCCGCTCCCACCGCCACTGGGCGGACCGGGCCGGCCGGTTCGCGCTGCTGGCCAATGCCGATCTGCTGCTGCGCATCCCGCTGATCGCCCTGCTCGTCGCCGAGCTGGGCTTCGGGGTGCTGCCCGCGACCGCGTTCGCGCTGGTCCTCACGTTCGTCCTGCGGTTCGCGGCGACGGAAGCGCTCGTCTACCTCCCGCGCAAGGCAGGCCGTACCCACCCGAGGTGAGCCGCACCGAAGGGCCCCGTACCGAAAGGAACGTCTCCATGCGAGGGAAGATCCGGCCGGGGAAGTACCGGCGAGGGAAGACGCGGCGGGGGGCGGGCCGGCGGGCCGCCCTGCTCGCCGTCGGGGCGATGACCGCGGGACTGCTGCTGAGCGCACCGCAGCCGGCCGCGGCGGGGCCGCCCAATCTGATCACCAACCCCGGTTTCGAGACGGCCGGGGGGCCGGGCGCCGACATGCCGTCCTGCTGGGAGAGGTCCGGCTGGGGCGACAACGACTTCAGCTTCGCCACCGTCGCCGACGCGCATTCCGGCACCAAGGCGATGAAGGTGGCGCTGACCCGCCGGGTCAGCGGTGACCGCAAGGCGATGGTCACGGAGAACGCGGCCTGCGCGCCGGCCGTCACCCCGGGCCGGCAGTACGACCTGTCGGCCTGGTACAAGTCCGACACCCCGGACGTGTCGGTGACGGTGTTCCGGCACGACGTCACGGCGGGCTGGCAGTACTGGACCGACCTGGCCAACCCGCCGGTCAGCGCGGCCTGGTCGCGCACGCAGGTCCGTACGCCCGCCGTCCCGCCCGGCACCGACAAGATCACGTGGGGGCTCTCCGTCTACGGGGCCGGCGTGCTGACCAGCGACGACTACGCGGTGGAGGAGGTGGGCGCGCCCCCGCCGCAGCCCACCTGCACGGGTACGCCGCAGGAGTGCGCGACGGGCAAGTGGGAGGTGATCCCGGCGAAGAACCCGGTGCGCTCGATGCACGCCGTGGTCCTGAGGAACGGGAAGGTGCTGCTGATCGCGGGCTCGGGCAACGACATCGCCCGGTTCGACGCGGGCAGCTTCACCTCGGCCGTCTACGACCCGGCGAACGGTTCGTTCAAGACGATCCCGACGCCCGTGGACATGTTCTGCTCCGGGCACGTGCAGCTGTCCGACGGCCGGGTGCTGGTGATGAGCGGCAACAAGGGCTATCCGTCGGCCGACGGGAAGATCGGCTACCAGGGGCTCAAGGACAGCTACGTCTTCGACCCGGCGACGGAGAAGTACACGAAGACGAACGACATGAACGGCGGGCACTGGTATCCGTCGGCGACGATCCTCGGGAACGGCGACGTGATCTCCTTCGGCGGTCTGAAGGAGGACTCGACGGGCAACGTGACCGCGGAGAAGTTCTCGGCGGCGCAGAACAAGTGGCTGCCGATGAACGAGGTCAACCAGACCTGGTCGTACTGGGGCCTGTACCCGTCGATGATCCTCATGCAGGACGGCAGGCTCTTCTACTCGGGCAGCCACACCTTCGGCAACGGCACCCAGGGCAGCGGCGCGTCGATCTACGACTACGACGCCAACACCGTCACGGACGTGCCCGGACTGCGGAACAAGGACCAGCGCGACGAGTCGGCGAGCGTGCTGCTGCCCCCGGCGCAGGACCAGCGGGTCCTGACCATCGGCGGCGGCAACAACGAGACCAACCCGGCGGCGAACCGGATCACCGACCTGATCGACCTCAAGGCGGCGAACCCGGTGTACACGGCCGGCCCCGACCTCCCGCAGGGCCTGGTCGACACCGGTACGGGCAAGCGCCCGCAGACCGGGGCCGAGGGGAAGATGTACCCGTCGGCCGTGCTGCTGCCGGACGGCAAGGTGCTGGAGACCGGCGGCGCCCTGCACGACCGCGCGGACCCGGTGTACGAGGCCTCGTTCTTCGACCCGGTCACCAACACCTACCAGGCCGGGCTGCCCGCCGACCCGATCCCGCGCACGTACCACTCCGGCGGCTTCCTGCTGCCCGACGGGCGGGTCATGACGGTCGGCGACAACCCGGGCAACGGCACCTACAACGACAACGTGTCGCTCTACGCCCCGCCCTACCTCTTCAAGGGGGCGCGCCCGCGGCTCACCTCGGTCATCGACACGGACTGGGTGTACGGGGACACGCAGCGGGTCACCGTGGACCGGCCGATCGCGAAGGCGGAACTGATCCGGCCGGCGGCGGTCACGCACTCCTCGGACCCCAACCAGCGGTTCGTGGACCTGCCGATGTCGGTGGTCAACGGTACGACGGTCGACCTGAACGTGACCACCAACCCCAACCTGGCGCCGCCCGGCTGGTACATGCTCTTCGGGGTCGACGCGGCCGGCGTCCCGTCGGTGGCCACCTGGGTCCACCTCGGCGGAGCGCCCTCGGTCGCCGAGGCGGTGCAGGCCCCGACCGCGCACGTGCACGAGTTCGCGGACGCCCCGCAGGCGGCCCCGAAGCAGAACCCCGGACGCCGGGACTCGGTACCGGTGCCCCCGAGCGTGGCCGGCTGCGACCGGCATTACGGCTCGGTCAACGTGTGCGTGCCGACGCGGTTCCCGGCGGAGGTGACGCAGACGGCGAAGGCCCGCTGCGACTGGCTGGCGTCCCACCGCTTCCCGCCCCGCCTGAAGGTCAACGGCAGCGACCCGCTGCGCCTGGACCCGGACGGCGACGGCTACGCCTGCACGTAGTCCCGGGCCCGCCCCGGGGCCCTGCCGCGCGCGTGGCGGGGCCCCGGAGCGGACCGGGCCCGCCCGGCTAGTGCGAGTACGCCGCCAGCGAGATGCCGACGTAGTGCGCCACGAACGCGGCGAGGGTCAGGGAGTGGAAGACCTCGTGGAAGCCGAAGAAGCGCGGGGAGGGGTTCGGGCGCTTCATGCCGTAGATGACGCCGCCGACGCTGTAGAGGAGGCCGCCGACGATGACCAGGACCAGGACCGCGATCCCGCCGGTCCGCATGAACTCGGGGAGGAAGAAGACCGCCGCCCAGCCCATCGCGATGTAGCAGGGGGTGTAGAGCCAGCGCGGGGCGCCGACCCAGAACACGCGGAAGGCGATGCCGGCCGCGGCCGCGATCCAGACCGCCCACAGCAGGGTCCGCCCGCTGGAGTCCGGCAGGAGCAGGACCGTGAGCGGGGTGTAGGTGCCCGCGATGATCAGGAAGATGTTGGCGTGGTCGAGCCGTCGCAGGATGGCCTCGCCGCGCGGACCCCACGTGCCGCGGTGGTACACGGCGCTGACCCCGAAGAGCAGGCACGCCGTGAGGACGTACACCCCGCACGCCACCCGGGCCCGCGTCGAGTCGGTGAAGGCCATGAGGACGAGACCGGCGATCACCACGGCGGGGAACATCCCGGTGTGCAGCCAGCCGCGCATGAGCGGTTTGGGCTCCGGGTCGGCCGGTTCGACCACCGGAGCGGCGACGGCAGCGGCGTCAGAAGTCATGCGGAACATGCTACCTACGGTTGCGTAGGTTTCCGTTAGTGCGCTTTACGGAAGATTGACTGGAGTGGCGATGCTCACGTGAGAGGCCCCCTGGACATATGCGCACATCCACCGGATGATCAGATGAGTGCGGTCGGCACCGGATGAGCGGAGCGCGAAGCGTCCGGGTCGCGGCCCCCACGGGGCACAAACCAAACGAATCCATCAACAAGGAGCAATCGTGGCGCGCGACAACGCGGCTCCCACCACTTCCGACGTCCCGACGAATCACCAGGAGCTCGTCTCCTGGGTCGGCGAGATCGCGGCCCTCACCCAGCCGGACCGCATCGTCTGGTGTGACGGCTCGGAGGCCGAGTACGAGGCCCTGTGCGAGGAGCTCGTCTCCAAGGGCACCTTCAAGAAGCTGGACCCGGCCAAGCGCCCGAACTCCTACTACGCCGCCTCCGACCCCTCCGACGTCGCGCGCGTCGAGGACCGGACCTTCATCTGCTCCGAGAAGGAGGAGGACGCGGGCCCGACCAACCACTGGAAGGCCCCCTCCGAGATGAAGGAGCTCTTCGCCGGCAAGGGCGAAGAGGGCGGCATCTTCCGCGGCTCCATGAAGGGCCGCACCATGTACGTGGTCCCCTTCTGCATGGGCCCGCTCGGCTCCGAACTCTCCGCGATCGGCGTCGAGATCACCGACTCCGCCTACGTCGCCGTCGCCATGCGCACCATGACCCGCATGGGCAAGCCCGTCCTGGACGAGCTCGGCACCGACGGGTTCTTCGTCAAGGCCGTCCACACCCTCGGCGCTCCGCTCGCCGAGGGCGAGGCCGACGTGCCGTGGCCCTGCAACACCACCAAGTACATCTCGCACTTCCCCGAGACCCGCGAGATCTGGTCCTACGGATCGGGCTACGGCGGCAACGCCCTGCTCGGCAAGAAGTGCTACGCCCTGCGCATCGCGTCCGTCATGGCGCGCGACGAGGGCTGGCTCGCCGAGCACATGCTGATCCTCAAGCTCACCCCGCCGGCCGGCGAGGCGAAGTACATCGCCGCCGCCTTCCCCTCCGCCTGCGGCAAGACGAACCTCGCCATGCTGGAGCCCACGATCCCCGGCTGGACCGTCGAGACCGTCGGTGACGACATCGCCTGGATGCGCTTCGGCGAGGACGGCCGCCTCTACGCGATCAACCCCGAGGCCGGCTTCTTCGGCGTCGCCCCCGGCACCGGCGAGCACACCAACGCCAACGCCATGAAGACGATGTACGCCAACACCGTCTTCACCAACGTCGCGCTCACCCCGGACGGCTCCGACGTCTGGTGGGAGGGCATGACCGAGGAAGCCCCCGCCCAGCTGATCGACTGGAAGGGCAACGCCTGGACCCCGGAGTCGGAGACCCCGGCGGCCCACCCCAACGCCCGCTTCGCCGTCCCGGCCTCGCAGTGCCCGACGATCGCCGCCGAGTGGGAGGACCCCAAGGGCGTCCCGATCTCCGCGATCCTCTTCGGCGGCCGCCGCGCCTCCGCCGTGCCGCTGGTCACCGAGTCCTTCGACTGGAACCACGGCGTCTTCATCGGCTCGAACATCGCCTCCGAGAAGACCGCCGCCGCCGAGGGCAAGGTCGGCGAACTGCGCCGCGACCCCTTCGCCATGCTGCCGTTCTGCGGCTACAACATGGGCGACTACATGGGTCACTGGGTCGACGTCGCCAAGGACAAGGACCAGTCCAAGCTCCCGAAGATCTACTACGTGAACTGGTTCCGCAAGAACGACGCGGGCAAGTTCGTGTGGCCCGGCTTCGGCGAGAACAGCCGCGTCCTGAAGTGGATCGTCGAGCGCCTCGACGGCACCGCCGAGGGCGTGGAGACCCCGATCGGCATCCTGCCGACCGTCGCGTCCCTGGACACCGACGGCCTGGACCTGCCGGCCGCCGACCTCGAGTTCCTGCTCACGGTCGACAAGGAGGTCTGGCGCGACGAGGCCTCGCTGGTCCCCGAGCACCTGAACACCTACGGCGACCACACGCCGAAGGAGCTGTGGGACCAGTACGACGCGCTGATCGCGCGCCTGGGCTGATCCCCGGCCACCCCGAAACCCCTGCGTCCGGCTGTCCCCGGCCGTAGGACGACGCGGGATTCCCCGACCTAGGGCTCCCTGCGACCTTCCAAATAGGTCGTGTGCGTCTGCTGACGGCGGGCCTCCGTTTCACGGAGGTCCGCCGTCACGCGTTCCGCCTCCTCGAGCAGCAGCGACAGCTGCCGCTCCAGGTGCCGCTCGGGCGATTCCCCGCCCGGCGTGAGCCTGGTCCACCAGCGGGTCCGGTTGTAGGTGTCCACGCACTCCGGGACGTCCGTCCGGATCGCCCGCGTCAGCGCGTGCACCGCCTCCGGCTCGGTGGCCAGGACGTGGCCCACCCAGCCCGGCTCCAGCATCGCCGCGTACAGCGCCAGCAGCTCGGCCAGGATGCCGGCCGGCTCCGCCGGCAGGTCCACCTCGCCGACGTACTCGCTCAGCCGCGCGAAGTCGTCCCGTACGAAGCCCAGTTGCTCGGCGGGCTCCGGGATCACCGGGGGCGGGGGCACGTCCGGCGGGGCGACGAGCGCGCCCGCCGCGTACAGCCCGGCGATCACCACCGGCCAGTACGTGCCCGCCACCCCGGTCAGGGTCAGGCCCACCCCGACCACCCCGCAGGCGCTGCCCGCGAGGTTCTTCTTCGACTCCAGGAACTTCAGGAGACCCGCGCCGAAGGCGTTCCCGGCCGTCCTACTGGTAGCCACGGATCTCCTCGAAGGCGCCGTCCAGGGAACCGTTGCCGTCGGTGGCGTCGAAGAGCCGTCCGCCGGTCAGTTCGGTGATGTGGGTGAGCTCCTTGCGGTCCGAGTCTCCGAACAGCACCGCGAAGACCGGCGTGCGCTTCTGCGCCTCCGGCAGCCCCGCGTAGAAGCTGTCGAAGTCCTTCGCCTTGTCGCCGCTCTTGCCGTCCGTCATCAGCACGATCGAGGTGAAGGCGTCCCCGTTGCCCTGCCCCAGGTGCTGGTACGCCGCCTTCAGGCTGCCGTACACGGCCGTACCCCCCTCCGGTGTCAGCGACTTCACGTCACCGCGGATCGCGTCCAGGGCCGGACCCGGATTGCCCGGCTCGACCACGTGCGTCAGTACCTTCTTCACCTTGTCGCCGAACGGCAGCAGCGTCACCTCCTCGCGGTCCCGGAACCTCTGCCCGGTCCCCGAAGTCCCGCTCCCCGTCAGCTCGGTGAGCGCCGACTTCAGCCGCCCGATCCGGTCCTCGTCGGCCATCGAGCCCGAGGTGTCCAGGACGTACACCGTGCGCGAGGGCCGGCGCAGCTCGTTCTCGTAGCTGGCCAGCAGCCCGTCCGCGACCGACCGGGTGCCCGGGAACGGCAGCTCGCGCCGCTTGTCCGCGTTCAGCCCGGCCCCCGGGGTCACACCGGCCGCGACGGGCCGCCGGAAGGTCTTCTCGGTGATCGCCTTCTGCGCGTCGGCGCCGCGCAGGTACTCGGTCAGCGACCGCCCCGACTCGCGGGCCCCGGCCGGGGCCGAGGTCAGCAGGGTCAGCGGATAGTGCGCCGTGACCACGCCGTCGAGCGGCCGGATCACCGTCAGGTCCGTCTTCGCGTCCCGGTTCATGGACAGCAGCACCGACTCGTAGTTCACCAGCGCGTCCACGTCCCCGCGCTTGGTGTACGCGGCCGCCAGCCAGCCCGAGGAGCCCGAGGTCAGCTTCTGCCCGGTGAAGAACTCCTTCAGCTTCGGCTGCGCCTTCGCCACGTCCGCGTCGGTCAGCGCCGCCTGCGCGCCCGAGAGCCCCGACGCCACGGAAATCAGCGCCGAGAAACCGGAGTTGGAGCGCACCGGATCGGTCATGCCGTACGTCAGCTTCCCCGTGGCCACCGCCTCGTGCACCGCCGACCAGGTGACCTCCCCGGGCTTCCAGCCCAGCCGGGCCAGTGCCTGCGGCTTCACACCGATGGCCACCGGCGAGGACATCACCGGGGTCTCGCTGGACAGCTTCCCCGCCGCCTCCGGCCGCAGCCGCAGGTAGTCGTTGGAGGACAGCCAGACGGCGTCGTACTTCCCGTCCGCCTTGCCGGAGGCGATCTGCTCGACCGCGTCGAGGGTGCCCGACATGGTCAGCTCCACGCTGACCCCGGTGGCGCTCTTCGCCGCCTTCAGCACCTCGTCCATGTCGGACAGTTCGCTGGAGGCCAGGACCCGCAGCTTGCCCTCCTGGTACGCCGTCTGCTTCGGCTTGTCCGGCGCGTCCTCGGAGGAGCACGCGCTCGCCCCGAGCAGGGTCGCGGCGAGCGCCACCGCCGCGGCGAGCCGCCGGCGCATCACGGCGCCGCGGATGCTGATGCCGTTCATCGGTCCCCGCCTTCCAGTGCGCTCGCGTTGCGGGTGCGCGCCAGGTACGCGGAGGCGTTCTGGAGTTCACCCGTCAGGGACTCCACGGTGGCCGCCATGTTCTCGGTCGCCTGCGCCTTGAAGGTGTCGATCGCGTCCAGCGTCTTGTAGATCTGGGCGAAGGCCGTACGCAGCGTCTCCGCGCCCACCGCGGGGTCGGCGGCGATCCGCTGGATCTCCCCGCTCTGCGTGGACAGCATCTCCGCGTTGCCGCGGATCAGGTCCTCCGTCGTATCGCGCAGGGTGTTGATCTGCGCGATCACCTTCCCCTGGTTGTCGATCGCCGCGGCCAGCATCACGGCGATCCGCAGCGCGGACACGGTCGTGGTCGCGGCCCGGTCGACGCCCTTGATCAGCTCGTCGTTGTTGCGCCGGACCACGTCCATCGCGAGGTAGCCCTGCGCGCAGACGGCCAGCTGGGTCAGCAGGTCCTGGTGCTTCTGCCGCACCGGGAACAGCACGTCCACGCGGAGCGCGTCGGCCTGCTGCGGGTCGCTCTGGGCGGCGATCCGCTGCTCGACGGCCGCGTCCAGGGCCTCGGTGAGCACCGCGTACTCCTGGAGCTTGCCCATGGTCTCCCACAGGCGCGCCCGCTCGGTGTGCAGGGCCGCGTTGTCGCGGCGCAGCTCGTCCTGGCCGCCGCGCAGGGCGCCGACGATCCGGTTGAGCGTCGTCTGCGAGGAGGCGTACCTGGCCACGTGGTCCTGGAGCCTGTTGCCGCCGGGCAGCTTGGAGAGCAGCTTGCGGACCCCCTTGGCCGGGGTGTCGCGCGGATCCAACTCCTCGACGGTACGCCGGAGTTCGACCAGTGAACTCGCGACGCGGCCCTGGGCGTCGCCGCCGTCCGAGCCGAGCGAGCGCACGGCCCGCTCCAGCATCCGGTTGGACTGCTGGGCGGCGCCGCGCATGTCGGCGGAGCCGAGGCCCGCGATCTCCCCGATCCGGGTCGCGAACTCGGGGGAGCGGCTGTCGATGCCGGCCAGCGAGCCGACGTACTCCCCGGCCCGGCGGGCCATCTCCTCGCGCACCCCGTCCTGGAGCGGTACGAGGCCGGAGGCCTGCTCCCGCTTGACGGCGGCGACGGGCTCGGGAGCGGTGAGGACGAGCGGGCTGTCCTCGGGTGGCGTCAATGTCATGATGTTCTGTCCCCCTATCCCTTGGCGCGCGCGGCCAGCGCCATCAGGATCTTGACGGTCGGCGCGCCGACCTGGCGGATCCCGGTCAGCCCCGGGTTGAGGTACGCGGAGTGCGGCGCGGTGGCGGCGGTGAACTCGGCCACCCCCTCCTGCGGCCGGAACCCGTGGCGGACCGCGAGCTCGCGCAGCTTCGGATCGGTGGCCAGCAGGCCGCCGAGCTCCTTGGCCTTCTCGCTGATCGGCACGAAGGTGTGCGGGGAGTTGACGGTGGTGTCCGGGTAGAGCACCACCATGTCGCCCGGCGTCTGCTTCTGCAGGAGCAGACTGGCCACCTGCGATTCGTAGGCGAGGATGAGCGGTTCGCCGCTGCCGCTGATGAAGGCCCGGAAGGGATCGTCGGTGCTCGGCTCCAGGGCCCCCTGCACCGAGATCAGCTTGCGCATCAGGGGCGCGGTCTTCTCGATGCCCTGGTCGTCGGAGACGACGGTCGAGTTGTTGGCCACGTTCGAGGCCGTGGCGAGGAAGAGCGCGCCCGAGTTGGAGGTCGCCGGGTCGGTGGTCTTGATGAACACCGTGCCGGTCAGCTCCGGGTAGGCGGTGGTGCCGCCCTGGAGCTCCTGCCACTTCTTGTCCTCGCCGGCGGCCTTCAGGTAGGGGCCGAGGAGGAGCGTGCCGGAGTTCTTGCCGGTCATCTTCGCCAGACCGTGGTCGGCGAGGACCTTGGCGGCGTTGGGGCGGGCGATGACGACGAGCGGGGAGAAGAAGGGCTTGGTGTTCTGCGCGCCCTTCACCCCGGCCGCGGCCTCGATCTCCTTGGCCGGTTCACTGCTGCTGGGGAAGGCGAAGTCGAACTCCTTGAGGGCGAGTTGGTCCATCGCCCAGGAGCCCGATGTCTCCGTCTTCACGGTGTAGCCCTTGTCCGCAAGGGCCTTGACGACGTCGGGGTCGCGGAAGAACTCGGACTTCTCCGAACCGATGACGCCACGCACGGTCTTCGTTGCCGTGCCCTCCGGCTTCTTGCCCCCGATGACGATGGCCGCTATCACGCCGCCGATCAGGAGGACCGCCAGAGCGATTCCCAGGATGCGTCTCACGGGTGCAGAGTGCTCGCGGAAACCCACATTCCGCGCTGGGTTGAGTGAACGGCAGGTGACCAGGCGGTCCCACTTCGAAATGCTGTGTGGGCCCTCGGGTGCTGGTTCGCGGGGCGGTCGGCCGGGAGGATCGTCCCATGGGTGGCGTGAGCGCGTTGAAGTGGCAGGGCTGGCTGGTCGCCCTGGTGTTCGTGGCGGGGCTGCTGGTCTTCGCCCCGCTGGGGCTGTACGTGTGGGCCGGCGGCGCACCGGCCGAGCGGCCGGCCGGGGCGGCGCGGGAGGACGTACGGATCACGGACTGCCGAATCGATCCGGCGAGCCGCCGCGTGGTCGCCACGACCGAGGCGACGAACCACTTCCCGGAGCCGGGGTCGTACGTCGTCACCGTCGAATTCCGAGCCCCGACGGTGCCGGAACTGACGGCCGCGACCCCGCCCGCGTCGACCCCGACGGGGCCGGGCCGGACGGTCGGGACCGGGGGGCAGGCGGCTTCGGCGGGGCCGGGCCGACTGGTCGGGACCTCGGCTCCGGCGATCCCGGCGATCCCGGGCCGGCAGGTCGGGACCCCGGGCCCGGCGATCCCGGGCTCAGCGGACCCGTCCCTGGCGATCCCTGCCCCGGCGGACCTGGATCTGGTCCCGGTCGTCCAGGGGCCGCAGGCGCTGGTGAAGATCCCGGGGGTTCGCCCGGGTGCGACGGAGCGCGCCGAGGCGCTCGGGCCGGTCTGGCCGGCGGCCGTGATCCCCTGGTGCGGCATCGCTGCGGCGGATTTTGCCCCGGCCCCGCCCTTCGCCCGTTCCCTGGGGCTGGGCCCCAGACCCCACGCGAACCCCGACCGGGCCGGAATCGCCGCTGCGCGGCAAACCGGCCCGCGGGGCGATGACAGCCCCGCCGGCGTCTGAGGCGCGGGGGCCCGGGGGCTGACCCCCGGCAACGGCGCCGCCCCCGGCAACGGCGCCGCCCCCGGCAACGGCGCCGCCCCCGGCAACGGCGCCGCCCCCGGCAACGGCGCCGCCCCCGGCAACGGCGCCGCCGCC